>NZ_PENV01000018.1:0-98306 GCF_003144375.1 Proteus genomosp. 4 str. ATCC 51469 | reverse complement strand
TATTGCGCCATTAACGGTAATGAGATTTCACTTTGCGTATTTTTGAGTGGATAGCGACCACCAAATGCCCTATTCCAATCATTCACAATCGCATTTCGCCATTGAGTGTTGATACCTTGTGAAGTGGGCGCTAATAACTGTTGCCATGCTTGAGACATGGGCTGCACAAGCAATGTCTCACCAAAGCTATTCCATTCTTGCCCAAAGCTTGCCGCGATTAAGCTACCGTAATCTTGCGTTTCTGATAAGTCGACCGTTTTTCCTTCAAAAACACTTCGAGCCAATGCTTGAGACATGGCTTGTGGATCGGGGGCATTAACAACTTGTTGAAGTTTTAAGCGAACTCTAGTCACGCGTGTGAGGTAGGCTTGCAGGCTTAACACATCACTGTTTTGCGTTGAAGATTGAGGATCGGTAAATGCCAATATTGGCGCAAAAACAGGCTCTAGAGGGCCTGTAAATTCCGCTTTTTGACTAATAACCGGCTGTTGTTCTTTGTTTAATAAATCTTTGGCTGAGTTAACAAAAGAGTCTGCTAGTTTTTCTTGTTGACGACCTGTTTTACCTTGATAAGAAAGCGTATTCATTAAGGCAATAATGGGAGATTGTCTGACATCGCTCATTAAGGTGAGTTGATCAATGGTATCGGAGAGACTTTGTGTTTCTCGCCACTGTAAGCCATTGAGGAAGCTTAACCAACTGCCTGAAAAATCATTAAAATAGCGTTCTGTCAGGTTTTGCTGGAGTTTTTCAGGTGAGATATCAATATCGGTCTCTTTTTGTGTGTCACTTAATACCCAATCTATTTCTTCTCGTCTTTCATAAACGGCTTTTTTAATCGCGGGCTCAATCGACTCTTCCCACGCTTTACGGGTAAAAATACCGGGTACGGTTTCAGTGGTACTGAGTAAGAAGCTGACATCGGTATCCCCCGTCATATCATCTAAGCTCATATCTGCAAAGTTATGCTGTGCCTGTTGTAAGATTTTTTGGTAAAGCGCAGATTCGCCATTACGTTGACCAATTTGGCGAATAAGAATGGTTCGGCTTCCTGCCACTAAAGTTCGATTAGGCTTGATTGTCCATTCATGGTGATAAGGCAATTGAGAGGCATAGAAGGTTAATAATTCGGTGCCTAATGTTTGCCATTCCCCTTCTTTTAATCCGTTATATTCAGGCCAAATGCGTAATACACTTTCAGTGAAGAATGCCGGATCAATACGGGATGGATCGCTCATCATTAAATAGGCTTTTAAGGCTTGATAAGCGGATTGAGCACCTTCAATTCGTTCTGCACTTTCAGGCGGGAACTGCATAAACGCGTGAAGATAATTTTCAAGGTGTTGTTGTGTTGCATCGCGCAATAGCGGCAACATAGATTGGCTATAAACCGGCCATAGATGGCTAAGTAATGCGTTATTACTGCTTAAGCCAAAGCGTAGCCAAAATGGAACAGAAGTTTTTTCTCGATGGCTTAATAAACCTAAGGTTTGTTGTAAGCCATATTGTGCCTGCAAGCGGGCAAACTCAGATTGATGATTGTCTGTCGCCAACTGTGCTTGTTGTTGGCTTTGGGTAATTAATTGGCGATTCATAAAGTAAGAAACCACCATACCAATCCCCCACAGTGTCATGGCGGTTGCAACGGTATATTGCAAAATACGTTTGGAATTTAAACCTAAAGGCGAGGCTTTTAACTGATAGGGTAATTGTGAATTTGCTGCCATTAGTGCTTTCCAATGGGAATTGGATACCCATTGATTATTTTGTGATGAAGTTGCAGACACATTATTGTTAACAGCCGTACTAAAGAGCACACCAGCGAACGGCAAGGAGCGATAACCTGATAAAAGCGGTGCCAAAGTATTGGCGATTTTTTCACATCCTTCATGTTGAAGAAAACGCGCTAATGCTAATAGGTAAGTTTGTGTTGGGTTATGCAAGACAGCTAGTGTGCCTTGTTCCACTAGTGCCAGTAAAAGCGTTTTTAAGTCATTAGAAAGCGTTTCAGATGTCGCTTTTAAAGGGGCTGAATAAAGGATTGTGGGTACTTCATTTGTTGTTATTTCACCGTGATTACTGATATTCCAAAGCCAAATGGGGGCTTGCCAGCGTAATTGACGAAATAGCTGGTGGAAATAACGGCTAGCTGTGTCTGTATTGGTCGGATTTAAGTGATTAAATAAGGAATGACCCAGCGGTTGTTGCGATAAGTTATTTTCTGACACCCAAATAACCGCATCGAGCGGACGACGTCGGCGCAGTTGTTTTAAATCTTGAATTAAATTTTCATCAATACTTTGATGGATATCACCACCATAGATAAGTAACGTCCCATTGTTTTCTTGCCAGATGTCCGCTGTTAGATTAGGAGTGAGTTTTTCGATAGAAGTCGAGGTGCCGATGAGGAGTTGGATTGTTATTTTTCTGCGCCAGAAAGTGCTGTAGTAATTTTTACTATAGTCAATAATATTATTTATAAAGCTGGTATTAGCATAATCCATCTGGACCTGTGACTTGATGTTTTTATTTTCCCCTCTAGCATTACTATAGTTAAACTTCCCAATATATCGGGCAGTTATAAATAAAAATACAATACTAAAAAATACAATAACCATTGTAATTAAAGTTTTTTTTAAAAAAATATTTTCTTGAATAGAATATTTTATTGTGTCAATGGCATTTAGTGAGCATAGCAGGATAAATAAAAAACAAATTACAGCAATAAATAGTAGCAGTATAATTACCCATGTTTTTTTTAAAATATTTCTAAAATAGAAAAAGAAAACCCTCATATCCATACCTTTGCCCTGCTATAATATTAATAAGCTTTAATAAAACTTAGTTTAATGGATTAACAATTAAAATATTTTTTTTATCAATTAATAGTTGTGGAGATTTTTCTTTAATTAATTGAGTTGTAGTGATATAAACATTTACCCAAGGAGATGCATTATGTGTATATCCGATACTACGATTAATATCGTATAATACAGTGTGACGACTAATATCTGATGATAAAATTTTTATTTTTATTTCATTCTCATGATTATCTTGTAAATTTGTTAGCCATATATCTTTTAATTTATTTTTATCAAGATCGCTCCATATCGCTACAGTATTAATTTTTTCATTAAATAGATCGAAAATATTTTTATTTTCAACCAATTCTGGACGATGAATTTTTGCTATCCCCTTAATTGAATGGTAGTTAGAAAAAGAAAAAAATTGTGCAGTGGCTACTTCACTATGACAATTAATAGGAGTATCAAAAGAATAAATATTAATTATAAGTAAAAAATCAAATAATTTAGGGCTATCTAACCAATGATCAATTAAATCTATTTTTACCTCTTCTGTATAGCTAACATCATAGGCTCTTTCTATTCTTTGAGCTAATATCTCATCAATCTCTAGTTTTTCATCATCTGAAAAATTAGAATAGTTAGATGATATTATTATATTAAATTTAGCATCATCAGAAATTTGATATATTTTAGATATTAATGATGGTTCTATTAATAATTTATTTAACCTATTTATTATTCTAGTAACATTATTCTCCTTAATATCAGAAAATTGAGAGCAATAAATAACATTGCCATCTAATTGATATGAAGGTAATAACGATGATTTACCAACCACTATTTGAGTCGATAAATCTTTACAATTTTCGAGATAAGGCAATATCATTGTTTGACTTAATAAGGTTATATATCTCTGTCCAATGATAATCAGATTATCTCTATCTTCTTCTCTTTTTTTATCCCACCCATCAGCTATAACTTGATGCAATATATAAAATAAATATCTGAAAAAACAGAGGCCACCCCACACTAAAAAGGTTAAAAAAGATATTTGTAAAACTGATATCTTTTTTATATTAAGAAAAGGAAAGATAAAGTAATTAATAAAATTAATAAAACATAATAAAAAAACAAAAAACTTTCCCCATGTTTTTATGGAGGGCAGTGAATGGCGTTTTGCTTTTGGTGGTAAAGATGATAAATCAACAGGCATAAGTTTACTGACTCACTTTAGCTTTAGAAAGAGAAGAAATTAATGTACAACCACAGCTACATTTATATCCATCGAAAGCAACAGGAATACCATCATCTAAAAATGTGGGATGACCTTGAGCTATTACAACATTATCATGCCCTTTTTTAGGGCAGTAGACAGCATCACCTAAACGTGCAACACCAATACCATTAAATATCATAGAAGATGATCCTGATAATACATAGCCTCCGCTACTATTCTTATCACCGATGCGAATAATTCCTTTCATTATTTAATACCTTAAAATGGCTTTTAATAAAATGCTTTCCAGAGATCTTTAGGATTCGTTTTTTCATTTAAGATATAAGGATCATTAGGGTCTATTTTGCACTGCTCTTCTATTTCCTGTGGCCAAATAGGACGGCGACTGGTTAAGATTGCAATATAGCGAGGAATACTAATAATAAAAATAATTGGAGACATCAATGGCATTAAAATTTTCAACATACCTTTAAATAACGTGCTGACATAAAAGAACGTGAATCCATAACTTTCTTTTTTATTGGCTATAGGTAAACAAAATTCAACTTGTTGAATAATATTCTCAGGCCCTTCTTCCATATAACGTCGAATAAATTCCCAATGATATTTTAGTAATTCAAAATTACCGGTGGAGGCAGGAAGGCAAAAGGTATCAACAATAGTTTTATTATCATCAGCAAGAACATGCCCACTAATATAATAGTCGTTTTTCATACTTTTAGCGTAATCAAGTCCCGTGGTGAAAAATACCTTCTTCCAAGGTACTGAAATAATAGAGCCATCAGTGCGAAAGGCGTAAATCATCTGATTTTTACGATCAAAACGTAATGGGTAATGTGTCCATGCAAACCACTCTGTTTTCAGTAAAGAGAACATAAAAAGCCCCATAGCAAGAAATAGAGATCCCATAGTAATAATATATAATATGATTCCTTTAGATAGTGGGCTAAAAAAAATAAAGTGTATAATGATCCATATTACACCTCCCAAGAATGCAATAGTACCTAAAGAAGAAAAAAGACTCACAAACCCTTTTGAAGAATAATATTTATCCACCATTTCTAGATAATGAGAATTTATTGCGATCACTTTTATATCAGGAATTAATTCTTCATTGGTTATATCAATACGACTATTTTGATCAAGTCTACCGGCTATTTCTTCGTTATTTAATGGGCGATTAAGCTTAAATTTTTGTAGTAATCCGTAACTATCCATTTTAGTCTTGTCCTAGTGCTTGTTTAAATTCATACATCTCCATTTCCATGGTGGGATAAATAGGAGGTAATTTATATTTAGGATTATCATTAGGTACTTTTTGCCATAAACACTGTTCCAGCCATTTTTGGATATTATCCTGTCCTTCAATAGCGATATAAATAGCTGTTCCTAACATAAGAATAACGGCGACTAGAGTAATAACTAATCCAATAGGGGTTAAACTTGAGGCAAAAATAAGAAAGATAAACCATGCTCCAGCAGCTACTGAAGCGCCGTATGCCCATGAAAGTCCTATATTGCCTTTCCCTCCTTCTTCAACCATATGATAAAAATCAAAAGCAACAGTTACAACGCCCGCCGCTAATCCTAAAAATCGTCCCATAATTTTGGATGCAGTTTCTAAAGATTTTAATCCATTGAAAGTGCGAGTTGTTAACAGACTATGAACCCGAATATATTCTTTGATTCCGGTTTCAATCACACCGAATCCAGTGCCAAGAACAGCCGCCGCTCCGGCATAAAATCGACTATTCTCTTCTAATTGATCTTTATTTAATGTTTTTTTATTTCCAAAATCGGCGGAGGAAAGCACAGCTACTGTTTGTAATATTCCAGATAATACACCAGCCCCCATTAAAGTCAGTGCTTTCCCTGAGCCTGTTGTGAGCTGAGTTTTCCACTGAATATGAAGTTTTTCCTTTGATTCTGAGGTGGTAAATAACATTCCTGCCATTGCTTCTTCTTTTGCTTTTTTAGGAAGATTTTTAATATTCTCCCATTCAGTAATATCTATATCTATTAAATAATTTTGGTTTTTTATATTATAAACATCAAGACCTAAACACTGTTTACGTTTTATTTCTGCTCTGACATGAAATTCTAATAAATCTTTATTAGGCGTTACCCCGCCATTATTAATCGTCATCAATTCGGATACAACATACTTGATAAAATGTTTATACTCACCTGATTTACTAAGTGGAATAATTGCTTTTTTTTGAATAACACCAAGAGTGACTAAAAATGGAAATACTTTTTTTGACTCTAAAATAGTATTTGTACTTTTTATAATAGCAGATGAAAAATTCGCTAAATATAGCCCCATTACACTATCAGCATTAAAACCAGGATTATTTACTTTATCCACTGTTTGTTGCATAGCATCAATTAAACCATTCCATGGTACAGATGTCAGATTAGGGGATTGAAATACTGCCTTGTTAATTTTTTGTATTAATGTTTCATGATTAAAAGCAAGCGCTCTAGCGACAATGTTGCTTTTATCTGTCAGATCTTTTAATAAAGCTTTACTAAATAAATCTCTAACCTTTTCTTTATTTGCCATATTTGCGACAGCATAGCAAACGGTCGCAGTGTATTCCATACCACTTGTAATATCATTTTCATCAAAATTATATAAAAAATAATCTGTTAATTTCTGAGATTCAAACCAATCAATATAGAGTTCTATCCTAGGATTTAATATCCTTTGAGTGTATTCAGATAGTCTATTTTTAAACTCTTCCTCAAAAGTATCGAATTTTTTAGTATCATAATATTTTTCATATTTAGCCCAATGAGCTTGAGTTTTTTGTTCTATAACTGATTTTGCTAGAAGTTGCTTTATAATATCGCTATCAGGAGCATCTATCGGTACTTTATATGTAGTATCACCTTCGGGATATTTATGAACTATCCCATTAGTATCTACACGTACAACGTCAACACTTTCACTGAGATCATTATTTTGAATAGTTTTTGTTATATAATCAGACTGAAACTTGTTTTTTATTCCTTCTTTTAAACTAGAAATGGTAGTATAAAGCATAGTTTCACGCTCAATATCTTTTTTCTTATAAACATCTTTATCAAGTTCATATTGAATAAGTGCGGATAAATCTTTTAAAATTCCAACAGGATCTTGTAATACTAATATTGCACCATTTGAATGAAAGTTACTATTAACTATTTTTTCAATATCTTTCCCTGATGCTTTTGGTGATGCAAGATATTTTTTATTTAAAGCTATTGCACCATAAATAGCATTAGTTAAGATTGAAGCTGTAAATAGAAAAGATGGTGACCACTGTTTTAATTCGCTTTCTCTTGATTTAAGAAAGTATTCAGAGATATATTCATCGGGTTTATCAAGTCGTAATGATTGTTTTTCTTTATTAGTCTTAAGCCATCTATCCATATTAAATAATTGCATATTTTCTTGATAAAAACTGGGTTCTTCATGTTTTTTTCTTACGACATCAGTCCATTTCACTTCAGACCAAGAAAACCAAAAATTTCCATTTTTTAATGGTGCAGGGAAAATAGGGAGAGTAATAAATGAAGCTCTTGCTAATTCTTCTGGTTTATCAATACAAGGTTTTACTTCACCAGAAAGAACATCATCTGGAGCCTCTCCATTTTGTGGAAGTGGGTAATAGAAGCCATCTTTAGTGACATAATAATTTATCCAGGATTGAGCCAATTCATCCCAAATATTCAAATAGCCAGCACGTAATAAACGAAGAGTATATGCAGTTTCGCCCTGATTATTAATCGGCACTTCAATATTATTCGGTATAACAGGAAGTATATCATTTTGAGACATAATTGCGGGTCTAACGGGTAATATCGGAAACCCATATCGCGTACAAAATTTACAGCCTTCTTGTTTGCTAGAAGAGTCCATTTTATTCTCCATAAATTTCAATTAAAGTGGGTGTCTCAGATTTTATTTCATTCCATTTTAAAATATCTATTTTAAGTATCATTCTTGAAAAATATTTAGGATTTTTAGATGACAAATATAATAGTTCTTTAAAATTATTTTGGAGCCAAAATGCACATTGATATGTTACTCCATAAAACGAAAAGTTAATGATATCTTCTTGAGCCATCAAACCTAAATTATTTGCTTGAGTAATTAATTTATTAATTATCTTACTGGTTTTTATTCTTTCAGATAATACTGTTATTCTTGGTAATTTATTTATTATTTGATTAATCAAACCTATTTGGTGAATTTGTGTTAATGGTAAATCAGTCGGTGAGCCTTTTTGATAATTAATATGTTCTGGAAAACATAATGTATTCCATTGATTTTCTAATAGGTAAGTCCAGGATTGAATTAAATGCGTTTTTAATAATAATTGTAATTGCCAAGGTGTTAACATCCAAGATAAATGAAATAAAACTCTAGGATCATAATAGCGTAGTACATAATTTTGTTGTTCATCGCTAATTAGCAACATACTTGCCAGCTCATTTTTTATTTCATTTGCTGATAACTGACTTTCTAAGAGTAAACAAATTTTTGCAGAAGATGAAATTTCTGCCGACTGTTGCATTATTTCCGATATTATAGATTGCCATTCAGATGATGAAAGTTCATGTAGTGATATCAGTGCGGGATAAAGATGTGATTGCGGTTTAAGATGTGAAGAAACGATATCTAGCGTGGGATAACGTTCAACCAGCTCATTTGCAAATGCTTTATCTATAACAGCATATTGATGTTCACTAAAACTTTTAGCTTGTGATAAATAATATTCCATATTCATTCCTTAGCTTAAAGGGATAATTCCGTCGCCATTTTGAGCGGCTTCACTCGCCATTACTTCACAAGCAGTAAAATTAGGATAAGGTGTATTTAATGTTGCAACATCAAGATATTGAAGATTAGCGCTTTTTACATTAAAGTCCCCACCAGTTCCATGTTCAATCTGAGTTGCTTCTATTGTGATATAAGATCCCCCAGATTGGAGGGTTATTTTCTTATTAGCACTAATAATAATTTCATCATTTGTACTTGTGATATTAATTGCCTTTTGGGCAATTAAATCAAGGGCATCTGTTTGTGCTTGAATTTCAATTTTACCTGCTGCACTTACTAGTTTTATTCCTAACTCATGAGCAAAGAGTACAATTTTTTTCTTCGCTATTAAAAATAAACGCTTAAGAGATGATATTTCGGTATTTCCTACCGCTGAATATATTTGATTACCATTACTGCTATGCTGAATATGCTTAGGTGTAGAAACAACAATTCCCCCTGGAGCTCCAGCAATTATTACAGGCTCTTTTAATTCAGTAATACTATTATCTAAAAAGGTTGCTTGGGTTTCGTTATCTAAAGCGTCAACTTCTGCTTTTTCTAATAGTGTAGACAGCGATTCTGCTGTTGATAATGCATCAGAAAGTTGGCGTTTTATTTCAACAATATTAAGTTGTTGCTCATCAGCCTTAGTTTGTTCTTCTGCCGTAAGAAGTAATCCTTTACCTGCTCTTATTGCTCCCCAACTATCAGTACGTAATTCAAAACCTTCACCACGTTTATCACGATTGGCATCGACAATATGACCTAAATTTAACTGAGATTTACCACCATATTCGGTGCTGAGTTTAATATGCTCCTGTCCACGTTTATCCTCCATTCGCAATTTATTATTTGCAGGGGTACGAATCACATTACGAGTGTTGTTTCTATCCGTGACATGATCGGGATGACGCGAATCATGCAATGCATGGGCGATATAAGGTCGGTCTGGGTCGCCCTCATGAAAGGCGATAGCGACTTCAGTACCTTGAATTAACGGAAAATGCATCCCATAGGTATCACCTGCATAAGGTTTTGCCAAACGTACTGGCATACTTTCATAACCCATGGGTTTTTCATCACGGTCAGCATCAAATTTTACCCAATAAAAACCGTGTTCATTTTGGTGGGCGTAAATATCGTTATCTTTTGCACTAGTAATACGCGCAGTCAGTGTGCCTGTAATAATTGGACGAGGTTTAACAACTGGACGCCAGCACAGTGTTTCACTGTAAGGAATGGCATTAAACCGTACTTGTAGTGCTTTTTCTCGACCACCACTAAAGCGTAGGCGAGTGATTAAAATCGGTGATTGAAACACAGACGGTAATGATGAAGGTATTGCGTTATCAGTGATAGAAAGCACTTGGAGCGGTGATAAAAAGTCGGCATTACTTTCACCTTTTAAGCGGGTTTGTCGAGTGAGAAAACGTTCATGATCGAGTCTTGCCCAAAAGTTAGCAGTTTCTGCTTCAGGTGTGAGTTTATCGCCACGAGTAAGATGTCTTGCTTGGTAATGATAAACTTCACCATAGTGGATTTCATCACCTTCACCACGTGTCATATCAGCAACCGCAGATAATAATGTGTCTTGCGCTTGTCGATGGTTATAGTCTTTTGTTAATACATTTTGTTCGACCACTTGATGGTGTAATGATAATCCCCATACGCTTTCTTGGTGGTTATCGTTCATACCGGAAGGGCTATTGAGAGGTAATGTTTTATCAAAGATATAAGCACTTTGGCGATCGGCAAAATGGATAACTTCAGTTTGTGTTTGGTCTTGCAAATAGAATGAGTAAAAAATACCAACTTCACTTAATAGTCGTTCTATAAATTGGCGATCACTCTCATTGTATTGATTAATTTGCTCACGCTTGGGATATTCATTTTTAAGTGTAAATTCAAACTCCCAATCTTTAAAATTATGCTCACGTAAAATTTGGCTTACAACATCAGGCACAGATTGATTGAGGAAAAATCGATGAGAGCGGATTTGATGACGTAATAATGCAAAGACAGGCTCAATAACAAGTTGATAACGCGCTTCATCCACAGATCCAGATAAACGCCGAAATTGTGTGATAACACCATGAACTTGTTTGGTGATGGGCTCTTGTGTTGCCAAATCGGTAATACTGTTAATTGGCGGTGTAAAAGATAGGGTTGCACTACGACGCAAGAGTTGTTGTGGCTGTAAATCCTGGGCTTGGCAAGTAAAGGTAATTTGATAATGGTAGGTATCACTTATTGCTTCGCGTCCTGTGAAGTGTTCTACATCAAATAAAACATCACATCCTTGTACATTAAGATGATAGCGATTTTGTCCATTATACCTGACCATATTCTCCATTTTTCACATTCTCTTTTTCATGTATTTAATTGATTAATGGTGTAATTTCCTTAGTGCTTATTCACTGTCAAATTACTCCTACCAATCACCATAAAACACGCTACCGCCCCTTGCTGTAATCCCAAGCACATAAGGCGTGATTATCAACTCATTACCCACAACATCATTTTTAGCCAATAAAACAGCGTATTTAAACAATACTTACCAGCAAATTAAGCCAAACATATCATGATAGATAAATTAAATTAAACATATTTATTTTTAAATGTGATTTAACAGTAAAAAATAGAAAAGGAATAAGTAGTTATTCTTATTTATATTGGTAATGTATTTATAGTTTGTTTTTTACGAACAATTACCAAAAAACAATACGTTCTTTAGATACAGTCAGTTATATAAGAATAATCTAACTTTGATGCGATGTGGGATATTAACAAAATATTTAAAGTAAAATTTAATTATATAGAGAACTCATAACATAAATATATCTAATTACTCTGGATATGCGTAAAACACAAAAACATTATAATTACTTACCTTTCATGCCTGCTATAAGAAAATATTAAAGTGGTTTGCTAAATTTTATCCAATAAAAAACGGGCTTTGTTTTATCACAAAGCCCGCCAATAAAATTTAAAACAATAATTCTAGATTAATTCAGTACAATAAAAATTAACCCAATGTACTTGGTACAAGAATTTCAGTAGCAACAATAACAATAACAAGACCAACTAATACAGGGACAGAAACACGTTTCATCACTTCAAATGGTGAAATTTTTGCCATACCTGATACCGCAACTACAACACCAGAAACCGGTGATAATGTACGGCCTAAGTTTGAAGCTTGTAACATTGGAATAGTTAAATAAGCTGGGTTAACACCCATATTGCTTGCTAAACGAGGAATTAATTCAACGAAAGCATAGAATGGTGCGTTCCCTGAGCCTGTTGTCATCGCAGCTAACATGGTAATTAATACCAGCGCAATCATCATCACAATCGCACCTGAACCTAATGACTGAGCGCCTTCAATTAAGGCATTAATAAAGCCAACTGTTGTTAAGCCTTGAGCAAATACTCCTGCGGCGACTAATAACATAACAACTTGAGCAAATGCATCTGCCATACCGCGATAAGCAACTTCTAAACCTTCGAAAACTTGTTTTGCGCTAAAGCTACGAATAAATTCGATAACAGCCGCTAAAATCATGCAGATGATAATAATGGCAACAATATGAAGTTCTGGTAACCATTTACCATCAAAAACGAGAACACCAATGATTGGCGTAAAAGGTAAAATCGCATAGAAACTTGGTGCGTGAGTTTTGATTTCATTCACGTCTAACATTTCAGTTTCAATGTGCTCTTTGCGGTCAAGGTAACGTTGCCAGAAGAAGTGCGCAATGCACATACCAATAATTGCAGCAATAGAGATAGGCAATGTGGTTTTAAATGCGAAGTCAATCAGCGGCATTTGAGACGCTTCAGCGGCTAAAATAACATCACCTGATGTTGGCGCTAAAATAATTGAGGCTGGAGACGCACAAATTGCAGCAGCAGCACCGCGACTAATTCCCATATTCACCATAACAGGGAACAGCGTTGCCATTAATAACACACCTAAACCTGTTGCGGATGAAACAGCCAGTGACATCAAACATGCAACAATGTAAGCCGCAACCATCAGCAGATAAGGTGAGTTGATCATTTTCAGCGGGCGTGATGCTAATTTAACAACAACATCATTAGCACCGATGTGTGTCATATAAGAAGCAAAACCACAAAGTATCATGATCATCATACCTAAATCGCCACCACGGCTCATTAGTAGATTTTTCACATACTCAACAATATCGATTAAGCCATAGCCTGTCGCAGTTGCACTTGCAGGTAAAACAGCTCTTCCCATAATAACGCTGATGATCAGTAATAACAGACCACCTGTCATTAGAACACCGGTTGGTGAATAGCCTTTTACAATATAACGTCCAACGCCTACAGCAACTAAGGCGCCGATAAGAATTTCAATCATTTATTTATCCTGTCTAAAGTAGTCATTTATAAAATGAAGTTTTTTATTTTTTATCATCATTTTTGCGTTTAGTGCGATTGACACACTCTGCCCAAAGGCAACGTTGCAGTGTATGACATATATCAAAAAAAACGACTATTTTTTTGCATAGGTATAGCACGAATGCTTACTTTTCATTCAAAACATAAATTAAATGATAGATATAAAGCAAAAAGCACACAATTATCAAAATTGTGTGCTTTTATTAAGAGTGTGATGAAGTTAAAAGTCGTGAAATTAAATTTTCTTCAATAGCTGATTAAGTGCTTTTACTTCTGGGCTTTCAGCATCTTGCTTATTCAGCCAATTATCGATGGCTTGTTTCGCTTTTTGCTGTAATTGATCGCGCAATAATTTTTCAACATTGAGTTCATATTGCACCGCATTCCAATCTCCATAAAGCCTTAATGGAATATCAATTTTAGCCAGTTGGCGAATAAATTCATTTTCTTTACCCCACCCTTTTTTAATATTAACCAATAATGTTACATCAAGATCATGACGCTGAAGGTTAACTTTACCCTGCCCTTTAATTTGATAAGCATCCGCTTGGGCATCAAGGGAATTAACCGTCAATTGTCCTTTGGGTGTTAATTTAAATTGGGCAATGACATTATCTGCTTGGGTGTAACTTTCTATATCTTCAGGATAAATCACTTTATCTGTCGCTTGAGCAATAGATTGCTGGATCACCTGTGGGACATTTAGGCCCTGCATCTTAAATTGAGTTAATGAGGTATTGAGTGTGCCCTGCCAGTAATGATAAAAGGCTTTTCGGTTATATCCCGCACCTTCGATATTTCCTTTGGCTGAAATTAATCCACTGAAATTTTCAGGCTGATTAAACGCACGCAATAGAGGTTGTAACGGAATATTATTCATTGTGATATCCATACTAATATGTGCTGGCACAATACTTGTAGAAATCACAGTAGGTAGTGAAAAATCACCCTGATGAATCTTTCCTGTTAAAGTTTGAATATTCATCGAGTTAGGATTATTTAGCGCATCAAGTTTAAAATCATTAATCTCTAAATCTTTATAAAGGAGCTTATTCAGTGCTAATTTCAGCGTAAATTCAAGATCACCCCAATGCGTTAAATCATATTCTTTATTTTCAACAGTCACTGAAGTAATAACTGGCTTGGCCATAATCGTGGCATTAGGTGCTGGAGCCGCGTGTGCAGTATTAAATAATGAAAATGATGATAGTGTCTTATTATCTTTAAGGGACAATAATGCAGTTTCAGTTGTTTTAGCCGTTGCTAACTCTGGTAACAACGTATTTAAATTTAATTGTTCACCTTTTAAATCAACTTGATAACGTGTTTTATTTGCAAACTCTGCACTAACACTACCTTGTAATTGACTGTCATTAGCAGTTAGATTTAGATTATCAAATGAAATTTTTCTCACACCCTCATTTTGGATCATAAAATCTGAGGTTAAACTTCCTGTTATGCCATTTTCAGGGATTTCCACACCGGATAATGCATAATCTAGCTGTGTGATCGTACCGTTGATTTGGTAAGGATAGCTGTTCATATCAGCATTAGCGGCAACATTTAGCGTTATCTCACGACGATCACGATTTACTTTCGTGCTCATCTCTAGATTAATTTGTTTTTTATCATCTGTTTTCAGCGATAAATTAATATCACGCAAATTAAGTTGCTCACCATCTTTCATCTGCCAAATAATTAAGCTGTCTGAAATTTTGACTTTGGCAATATTTAACTGCCAATTATTCGCTCTTGTTTCAATCACAGGGTGAGAAACATCTTTAGGCGTAGAAGGAGAAACTATTTTAGGGATAGCCTTACTTTCAGGTGTTTGACGTACTACAGCACCTTTAAGCATGACTTCTTTTACTTCAAGTTGATGAGAAAGAAGCGGCAATAACTCAACATCCAGACGCATATTATCCGCAGTAATTAAAGGCATTTCAGCACCAGGTGCTGTCAATGACATTTTACCACTGATAATGCTCAGTTTTGGCCAAACATGCCAACGCATATCATCTTGTAATGTGAGTTTATAACCGCTTTGTTTTTCAACTCGCTCAACAAGATATCCACGGAAATCATTAGGGTTAATGAGTAAAACTAATGCTGTTAAGCCTGCCAAAATAACCACAAGCAAAATAGCCAGTGTTGTCAAAAACCTTTTCATATAATTACCCGTTTAGTAAAATCTGATAATGATGATTATAAAGATAGTTAATCTTCACTAATTCGACTACCTACCGCACCTTGTTGATTTTTATATTTAGCATCTTGACGACGATTATAAGGTCTATCGGCGGGGCCAGACATAGGTTCAAAACTTAATGCACCAATCACCATGCCCGGTCTTAATGCAAGAGGCAGTTTACCTGAATTAAAGAATTCTAATACGATTTGCCCATGCCAACCAGGATCAATACGATGTGCAGTAACGTGCACCATCAAGCCTAAACGTGCTAATGATGAGCGTCCATCTAGCCACCCCACCACATTATCAGGTAATGTGACTGATTCTAGTGTCACAGCCAATGCTAATTCACCAGGATGTAAGTAAAACGCCTCACCTTCAGGTAAAACAATCTCATCACTCATCACACGTTCTAATGCAGCATTCACTTCAGCTTTTGGACCACTCAGATCAATATAAGCGGCAGTATGTCCTTGGAAAACACGAAACTGGTTTCCTAAGCAAACATCTGCTGTTGCGCCGTTAATTCGCTCGACAGGCGGGCGAGGCTCAATGACTAATTTACCTTCATCCAGCCACTGAATAATATCACGGTCGCATAATCGCATTTTATTTCCTTCTTCAAGTTAATTAGGCAGTTTCATCATGCATGAAAGCTGCCCATAAATGAACCTATTATTCGCAGAACTGCCCAATTTTTGCTTTCAGAATATCAATCGCAACGCGGTTTTTACCCCCTCTTGGCACAATAATATCGGCATATTGTTTAGAAGGTTCAATAAACTGGAAGAACATCGGACGAACAGTTTTATTATATTGTTCAATGACTGAGTCTAAGCTACGTCCACGTTCATTTACATCACGTTTAATTCTACGCATTAAGCAAATATCTAATGGCGTATCAACAAAGATAGAGAAATCCATCTCTTCGCGCAGGCGCTTATCTGTTAATAACAAGATGCCTTCAATAATAATAACTTTTTTAGGCTTAAAAGGGATGGATTCTGTTTTGCGAGTGTGAGCAACGTAGTCATACTGAGGGAGTTCGATGGCATTTCCTGCTTTTAGTTCACACAAATGCTGGTATAAAAGTGCATGATCCATCGAATTTGGGTGGTCATAATTGACCTTATATCGTTCTTCCATCGTTAAATCACTTTGGTCACGATAATAACAATCTTCTGGTATCACACCGATATTATGATCACCTACTTGTGCTCTTAATTCACGGTAAAGCGTACTTGCAATAAGACTTTTACCCGAAGCAGAAGCTCCAGCGATACCTACAATTGTGCACTGATGTGCTGTGTCAGCCATAATCAAAAACCTGGTTTGAAATAAAAAGAGGGATAACGTAATAATATGTAAATATTACGCTAGCGCAGATTATAGTTTTGAAATCACTCTGGTTCCAGCGTAAAACCAGAAATCTATTTGTTTTTTATCAAAAACAGCCGGAAATCACATGTAAAAAATGGAAAGCCAAATGACTCTCCATTTTAATCAGCAAATAATATCAGGCATTATTTTACTGCGATTACACTGCGCGGAAAGAAATTTCCGTTGGAATTGCATCACCATCCCAATACATTTGAGCAGAAACGGTTGACGCTATTTCACGATAAATATCAGCAAATTCACCTTCTGGATCACGCATCACTGTTGGCTGTCCACGATCTAAATCTTCACGTAAAGAGATATGAAGAGGAACTTGACCTAATAATTGGCAATGATATTTCTCCGCCAATTTCGCCGCACCACCTGTACCAAAGATAGGTTCAAGGTGACCACAGTTGCTACAAATATGCGCACTCATGTTTTCAATAATACCTAATACAGGCACATTGACTTTCTTAAACATGACAATCCCTTTCATTGCATCCACCAGCGCAATATCCTGAGGTGTTGTTACCACAACGGCAGCAGTTACAGGGATATTTTGGGATAAAGTTAATTGAATATCACCTGTTCCTGGTGGCATATCGATAACGAGATAATCTAAGTCAGGCCACAACGTATCTTGGAGCATTTGCATTAACGCTTTGCTCGCCATAGGACCACGCCATACCATCGCATTATCATCAGTCACTAAATAACCAATAGAGTTAGATGCTAATCCATACGCCATAATTGGCGCCATATGTTGTCCATCAGGAGACGTTGGACGCTCCATTGTGGTACCTAACATATTAGGAATAGATGGACCATAAATATCCGCATCAAGAATACCTACTTTAGCGCCTTCTTGTGCAAGGGCTAATGCAAGGTTAACAGCAGTACTTGATTTACCTACGCCACCTTTACCAGAACTCACCGCAAGAATATTACGTACACCATTAACGCCAGGCAGATCATTTGCACGACGTAAGGTTGAAATATTATGCTTGAGTTTCCATTCAATTGCTTTTGCGCCTGTGATGTCACGAAGTTCAGCTGTCTTTTCTTCGATTAGCACTTGGAAAGGTTTTTTCCAAACAAATGGCATCACTAATTCGATATGAAGAACATCGTCAATCATCGCACATTGATGTAATGCTTTTAGAGAAAGCAGATTACGTTTCAATGTCGGGTGTTCAAAAGTAGACAAGACACCTGAAACTTTTTCGTTCAGAATCTCAGGGGTGGTCTGCTCGGGGGATTTATCACTCATCCCGGCTCCTCTCGTTTTCATTATTTATTAAATATATGAGTGTATCTATCATATCAGATAGTAGATGACTACGATAATGCCTTACCTCAATTTGCCAACTGAAATTTCTCTTGCAAAAACTCCATTATTGCCCTAGCGACATCATGACGGATCGGTTACCATCAAAGTCCCTTTTATTAATTTTATGGAAGTAAGATCCTTACTATGTCTCACGTCGCGAATAAATTATTGGTAACCTGCGCGTTACCTTATGCTAACGGTTCAATTCATCTCGGTCATATCCTTGAGCACATTCAGGCAGATATCTGGGTCCGTTATCAACGAATGCGCGGCAAAGAAGTTCATTTCATCTGCGCTGACGATGCCCACGGCACCCCAATTATGCTGAAAGCTCAACAATTGGGTATAACTCCAGAAGCCATGATTGAAGAAATGAGCAAAGAGCATCAGCAGGATTTTGCAGGCTTCAATATCAGTTATGATAATTATCACTCTACACACAGTGAAGAAAGTCGCGAATTATCGACAAAAATTTATCTAGCACTGAAGAAAAATGGTCACATCAAAAGCAAAACAATTTCTCAGCTTTATGATGAAGAAAAAGGCATGTTCCTACCTGACCGTTTTGTAAAAGGCACGTGCCCTAAATGTAAAGCACAAGACCAATACGGTGATAACTGTGAAGTATGCGGCTCAACATACAGCCCAACAGAATTAATTAATCCACGCTCTGTCGTATCAGGTTCAACGCCTGTTATGCGTGAAACTGAACACTATTTCTTCGACTTACCTGCTTTTAGCAACATGTTGCAAGAGTGGATACGCTCTGGTGCACTGCAAGAGCAAGTTGCGAATAAAATGCAAGAGTGGTTCGACAGCGGTTTACAACAGTGGGATATCACTCGTGACGCGCCTTATTTCGGTTTCGAAATTCCAGATGCACCGGGTAAATATTTCTATGTATGGTTAGATGCACCAATTGGCTACATGAGCTCTTTCTTAAACTTATGTGAAAAACGTGGTGATTTAAGTTTTGATGAGTTTTGGAATAAAGACAGCAAAGCTGACCTTTATCACTTTATTGGTAAAGATATCGTCTATTTCCACAGCTTATTCTGGCCAGCTATGTTAGAAGGCAGTGAATATCGCAAGCCGACAAACCTGTTTGTTCACGGTTATGTCACTGTAAATGGCGCCAAGATGTCTAAATCTCGAGGCACCTTTATTACAGCTCGTGCTTATCTTGATCATTTTGATGCTGATTGCCTGCGTTATTACTATGCAGCAAAACTTTCATCACGCATTGACGATATTGACCTAAACTTAGAAGACTTTGTTCAGCGCGTAAATAGCGATATCGTAAATAAAGTCGTTAACCTAGCATCACGTACCGCTGGTTTTATCAGCAAGCGTTTTGATGGCAAATTAGCAGATTCTTTAGATGATGCTAAGCTTTATCAACACTTTGTTGATATGCAAGAAACCATTGCACAATCATTCGAAAATCGTGAATTTGGTAAAGCCATCCGTGAAATTATGGCATTAGCTGATGAAGCTAACCGTTATATTGACGAAAAAGCACCTTGGGTCGTGGCAAAACAAGAAGGTCAAGACGCTCTGTTACAAGCAATCTGCACCATGGGAATTAACCTGTTCCGCGTGTTGATGACGTACCTGAAACCAGTTTTACCTTCACTAACAGAACGTTCAGAAGCATTTTTGCAAACTCAATTGACATGGGATGCACTTGAGCAACCGCTGTTAGGCCAAGAAATCACTAAATTCAAAGCGCTGTTTAACCGCATTGAAATGGATAAAGCCAATGCAATGGTTGAAGCATCAAAAAGCACCATTGCACCTGTAAAAGAAGTCACAGGCCCATTAGCTGATTCACCGATCCAAGAAACCATCAAGTTTGATGATTTTGCAAAAATTGATATGCGTATCGCTGAAATTAAACAAGCCGATTTTGTTGAAGGTTCAGACAAACTGCTGAAATTAATTTTGGACTTAGGTGGAGAAACTCGCCAAGTATTTTCTGGTATTCGTACAGCATACCCAGATCCTAAAGTGTTAGAAGGTCGCTTAACGGTAATGGTGGCAAACTTAGCACCTCGTAAAATGCGTTTTGGTATTTCAGAAGGCATGGTAATGGCAGCAGGCCCTGGCGATAAAGATATCTTCTTACTTAGCCCAGATTCTGGTGCAAAACCGGGTCAGCAAGTGAAATAACAACCAAAATTCATTTGCCAAACGAATAAATGGCGGGGTTCTATTAGAGCCCCGCTCTTTTTTTATTGTGATCCATAGCACACTTTCAAAATCGGTGTATGATAATTCTGTTAGTTGATTTGGGACACTTACTTATGAAATCTAAACGGGCACGATTGCAGATTACACTTTGGCATTATCTACGATCTTTTTTGGTTCTTTATCTTTGTCTTTTTGCAGGTAATCTTATTTCAGCCCTTCTACCCTTCGCGGTTCCAGGTAGTATTGTTGGCTTACTGATCCTTTTTGGTTTACTTGCTTTCCAGCTTATTCCGTTACGTTGGGTTAAACCTGGCGCCAATATCCTGCTAAAAAATATGTCATTGCTCTTTATCCCTATCGGGGTAGCCGTAATGAATTATTATGATTTACTTAGTCAGCAGCTCTTCCCTATCGTTTTAGCCTGTGTAGTCAGTACATTTGGGGTTATGGCACTGGTTGCTTACTGTTCACATTATGTCCATCGTGAGCGTATTATCGTAGGTTCAAAACCAGATCTAGTTGAAGATGTTATTGAAACAAAAGAAAAAGATGATGACAAAGCATTAAGTGAGAAGAAAAAATGTTAGTGTTAATGAATATATGGTGGTCACTTCCTTTAACCATAATTATCTTTTATTTATCACGTAAACTTGCTGCTCGTTATAAATTACCTATATTGAACCCTTTACTTATTGGTATTGCGGTTATTATTCCTATCTTATTAATTACACATACTCCTTACGAACACTATTTTGCCGGTAGTCGTATTTTAAATGATTTATTACAACCTGCCGTTGTTGCTTTAGCTATCCCGCTTTATCAGCAATTACACCAAATTCGCGCACAGTGGAAATCACTGATAAGCATTTGCTTTATTGGTAGTGTTGCAGCCATGGTCAGTGGTACTGCGATTGCCTTATGGGCAGGCGCAACCCCAGAAATTGCCGCATCAGTCTTACCTAAATCAGTCACAACACCTATCGCAATGGCAGTTGCAGACTCCATAGGTGGTATTCCTGCAATCAGTGCTGCATGTGTTATTGCAGTAGGTATTTTAGGTGCCATTTTTGGTCACACTCTATTCAAGATATTGCGAATTCCAACTCACGCCTCTCGGGGTTTAGCGATGGGAACCGTTTCACATGCAGTGGGAACAGCAAGAGCTGCTGAAGTGGATTATATCGAAGGTGCTTATAGTTCATTAGCATTAATGACTTGTGGGATTATTACCTCTTTACTTGCTCCGTTTATCTTCCCTATTATTTTGCATCTTTATAGTTGATATCTTTCTTACTCTCCATTCTTAAATCCCCGATTTAATTAAATTTATTTCGGGGATTTTTACTATAAATTTGAGATACATCTCTCAATTAATGAATTTGTTGCAATTGTTTCATTGAAAATATGATTTTCATCACATATAAGAATGGGTAAAGATGCCTAGAATCTTATAATACAGAAAGATTAATGGGAGACTCATGTATGCATACTCGTTTTCAGGCAATTTGGTCAGATTTATCTCCGCAGTTACAACACGCACTTGCTCCTTATCTTGAGCAGGATGCATTCCCTGCAATGTTCACGGCAGAACAGGTCAACGCCATAAAAACACAGTTACAATGTAATGATGATGCCTTAGCCCTTGCACTTTTACCGGTTGCTGCGGCTTGTGCTGTTGCACCTATCTCTAACTTCAAAGTAGGTGCAGTTGCTCGTGGTGAAAGTGGTAATCTCTACTTCGGTGCCAATATGGAATTTGCTGGCGCACCATTACAACAAACAGTCCATGCCGAACAAAGTGCGGTAACTCATGCATGGCTACGTGGTGAATCTCGCTTAATTTCAATCACCGTTAACTATACACCTTGTGGTCATTGTCGCCAGTTTATGAATGAACTCAACAGTGGCACCCATATTCAGATCCAATTACCTGGTAGAAAAGTAGCGACATTGGGGGATTATTTACCTGATAGCTTTGGTCCGAAGGATCTCAATATCACTTCTTTATTAATGGATAAAGTTAATCACAGTTACAAAATTGATAACCCTAGTGAATTAGCACAACAGGCGCTACAAGCCGCCAATCGTAGCCATGCACCTTATAGTGAGTCTCACAGCGGAATTGCTGTTCAAATGAAAAATGGCAAAATTTTCCAAGGTAGCTACGCAGAAAATGCCGCATTTAACCCAAGCTTACCACCATTACAAGCCGCATTAATTTTATTAAATATGGCGGGTGAGAGTGTGATGGAAATTGAATCTGCGGTCTTAATTGAAAAAGCAGAAACAATTTTAACGCAATGGGATGCAACTCAAGCCACATTAACAGCTTTAGGTTGTCGCCAGATGCAACGCATCACTTTGTAAAAAGTTTTAACTTATTCCTCTAAAAATCTCTCCTAAAAAAGCATCAGCATGTAAATTTTGCTGGTGCTTACCAGAAAAAGTTGTAACAACTGTATCTATCTCTCATTTCTAAGCATAAAAATCATAAAAAAATAACATAAGCTGTACATATTTTTATTATTTTGTAGGATCTACTATTGTCATGTGACTAACTGCCTTACAAGAGTATTTTTCATGGAACTGGAACACGAAAGTAAACGCCCTCTCTACATCCCGTATGCAGGCCCAATCCTGCTTGAATTTCCCCTGTTAAATAAAGGTAGTGCTTTCAGCGAAGAAGAACGCAGCACCTTTAACTTACATGGTTTACTGCCTGAAGCAGTTGAAACCATTGAAGAGCAGGTTGAACGCGCTTATCGCCAATATCTTGATTTCAAAAACGATAACGACAAACATATTTACCTAAGAAACATCCAAGACACCAATGAAACTCTGTTTTACCGTTTATTGGAATCTCACCTTACTGAAATGATGCCAATCATTTACACACCAACAGTGGGTGAAGCTTGTGAACATTTCTCTGATATTTATCGTCGTGCTCGTGGTTTATTTATCTCTTACCCTAACCGCGCCAATATCGACGATATGCTGCAAAACGCCACTAAACAAAACGTAAAAGTAATTGTTGTCACTGATGGCGAACGTATTCTTGGTCTAGGTGACCAAGGTATCGGCGGTATGGGTATTCCTATCGGTAAACTCTCTTTATATACTGCGTGTGGGGGTATCAGCCCGGCGTACACACTGCCTGTTGTACTTGATGTTGGTACTAACAATCCACAACGTTTAAACGATCCACTATATATGGGATGGCGCCATCCTCGTATTACTGGTGATGAATATAACGAATTCGTTGATGAATTTATTCAAGCTGTTAAACGTCGCTGGCCAAATGTTTTACTGCAATTTGAAGACTTCGCGCAAAAAAACGCGATGCCTTTACTAAACCGTTATCGTGATGAATTATGTTGCTTTAACGATGATATTCAAGGCACTGCGTCTGTTACCTTAGGTAGCCTTATCGCGGCTAGCCGTGCTGCGGGTCGCCAATTAAAAGACCAAACAGTCACTTTCTTAGGTGCAGGCTCTGCAGGTTGTGGTATTGCTGAGCAAATCATTGCCCAAATGAAATCTGAAGGCTTAAGTGATGAGCAAGCACGTGAGCGTATCTTCATGGTTGACCGTTTTGGTTTATTGACAGATAAACTGCCAAACTTACTTGATTTTCAAAGCAAGCTTATCCAAAAAAGTGAAACTATTGCTGATTGGGAAACAGAAAGCGATGCTATTTCGCTGTTAGAAGTGGTTAAAAATGCAAAACCAACGATCTTAATTGGTGTTTCAGGACAAGCAGGGTTATTCACTGAAGAAATTATTCGTGAAATGCACAAACACTGTGAACGCCCTATCGTGATGCCATTATCTAACCCAACTTCGCGTGTTGAAGCTCGCCCTGAAGATATTATCAATTGGACAGATGGCCAAGCTTTAGTGGCAACGGGTAGCCCATTTGCACCTGTAAAATACAAAGATAAAGAGTATCCAATTGCACAATGTAATAACTCTTATATCTTCCCAGGCATTGGGTTAGGTGTTATTGCCTGTGGTGCTAAACGTGTGACTGATGCCATGTTAATGGTTGCAAGTCGTGCATTAGCTGATTGTTCACCAATGGCAAAAGAGGGAGATGGCTCACTATTACCTTTACTGGCTGATATTCAACAAGTTTCGCGTTATATAGCAAAACAAGTTGCAAAAGAAGCACAAGTTCAAGGTGTTGCTACTGTTACCTCAGATTCAGCATTAGAAGAAGCAATTGAACGCAACTATTGGCAGCCTGAATACCGTATTTACAAAAGAACGTCATTCTAAGTCGTTTTAAATACTAAGTACCATTCTGAAAAGCGCATCATTACTTAATATGAGGCGCTTTTTTCTTGCTTCCCTATCTTTGCTCAAGTAGCCTTAACTATTATGAAAATCATTTTTTATTTGCGTCATTAAGGCAAGGACATGCTAAAACGCCTCATTTATCTTTTTCTCACACTTTTTATTCTACTTGCAGTCACCTTGATTGCCTGCGATCGCTGGATCGGATGGAAAACAAACCCTTATATTTTTGAAGATATTGATAAATTACCCGCAAAAAAAGTGGGCATGGTGTTAGGCACATCAAAATATTATACCAGCGGTTACATTAATCAATTTTATCAATATCGCATCCAAGGCGCAGTTAATGCCTATAACAGTGGTAAGATCCAATATTTATTATTAAGCGGAGATAATGCAAAGCATAGCTATAATGAGCCTAATACAATGCGTAAGGATCTCATTAAAGCGGGTATTCCGGCTTCTCGTATCGTAATGGATTTTGCAGGATTCAGAACGCTTGATTCTGTTGTGCGGACAAAAGAAGTCTTTGGTACTGATGGTTTTACTATTATTACGCAACGTTTTCACTGTGAACGAGCCGTTTTTATTGCTCTAGAAAAAGGAATTGATGCGCAATGCTTTGCGGTTGCATCCCCTAAAAGCATGTTTAAAGTACGTATACGTGAGGTGTTTGCCAGAGCAGGTGCAATGATTGATGTATATATTTTAAATCGAGAACCACGCTTTTTAGGGCCTCCAGAAACAATTCCCGCGATACAATCTATTCCTGATAGCATTAAAGGATATCCCGCAGTTTCACCAGAGGAAGTTGAATCACTTCCTCTAAGTGACAACAATAACGAGAAAATCTAAAAGAATTGCGCTAATTTTGCGGCTGATTTACGCCAAATCCACTCTATTGGGCCTTGTGGAAAATAGCGTAGCCAAATTACGGCAAAAGCAATGTTGATTACCCAAATAACGACTACAAAAGGCATCAGTTCAGGTAAGGTAAATTGGTTAAATAAGCCCATCCGCTGAAACAGGGTAATGCCGATAAGACTTTGCATTAAATAGGTCGTTAGCGCCATTTTGCCTACGCAACGTAAAGCATAGGCAAAATAAGAGTGGCAAATTATATTCCAACTCCAATAAAATAACGCAATATATCCCAAGCTTTGTATAACTTGGATCAACATAGTTAAAGGCTGTGCCCAAACCGCTGCCCAGCGATAATTCCAATCAGAAAAATAATCCACCAGCACAATCATTGTTTGTAAGCTTAAACTGATTGAGAGAAAACAAAGTGCCACATAACCATAATGTGTACGACTAAATTTCTGTTGTAACCAGCCCGATGCCATTAGCGCAGCACCCATCAGCATTGCACCAAATAAAAACCAACTATATTGACGCACCAAATTAAAAATGAAAATACTTAATTCATTCAAGCGATAATAAATACTATTTAAATAAGGCCCTGTTTTCCAATCAGATTCAACCAGTTGGGAATATGGTGTGCTGTACCAAACCGTATCAATAAAATCACGATAATAATAAAACAACATACCTAAAATAAATGCACCACAAAAATAGAGTATCGCCCCCAATATAAATTGGTTCTTTATTGTTATTGATTTGATAAAGACAAAAACAAATAAACCACACACACTATATGGAAATAAAATATCACCTTCCCAAATAAATAGCGTGTGAATAACACCGATCAACGCTAACACAACTAACCGCGATAAATTAAAGCGTGTTCCTTTACGTAGTAGCAGGTAAAGCGTACCACCAAATAGTAATGCAAAAATAAAGAGGAACTTACCTTGGGCAAAAAGGTTTAATGCCATCCATGTTATACGATCACCAAAAGAGGCTTCCCCCGAATGTAACGGATTAAATGAAGCCACTCTTAATAAAGCAAAACCTGAAATATTGAGCAATAAAATGCCAAGGATCGCCATTCCTCTCAACGCATCAAGTGATTCGATACGTTGATGAGACGATTCATTCATTTATTTGAAATCTCAAAGGTGACGAACAGCGCGTAAAAATTCCTGACGCGTATTTTGACTTGATTTAAATAACCCACCTAACGAGGTTGTTGTGGTTGCACTCGTAGCATCACGAATACCACGAGCTTTAACACAATAATGAACCGCATCAATAGAAACAGCCACATTTTTTGTGCCTAGTAACGTTTGTAATGCAATAAGAATTTGCTGGGTTAAACGTTCTTGAACTTGAGGACGTTGAGCAAAGAATTGCACTATACGATTAATTTTTGATAAACCAATCACTTTATCTTTTGGAATATAAGCCACAATCGCCTTGCCATCAATGGTAACAAAGTGATGTTCGCAAGTACTGGTTAATGTGATATCTCGTACTGTCACCATTTCATCAACTTGCATTTTATTTTCAATTAGTGTGATTTTTGGGAAGTTGTGATAATCCAGTCCTGAGAAAATTTCATCAACATACATTTTAGCAATACGACGAGGCGTTTCAGCTAAACTATCGTCGCTTAAATCTAGATTTAACAGCTTCATCACTTCTGTCATATGATGTTCAATTTGCTGTTTACTCTCACTTGGAGATAGCTTTGATTCACGAAGAGGCGTTTCCAAACCGCGTTCAACTAACGCTGCATGCACCCATTGCGCCTCTTTACTTAATGATGACATTGGACTCTCCGATAAACACATTAATGAAGTATCTGTTTCGCTGTCAGCGACAACAGCCTACACTTTAGATGACATGAATCACATTATCCAGCGATACCGCATTTTTCGTTATGAAATTATTGCATTTTTGTATGAACTATTTTTAGATTAAGCCTGTTTTTTCTCTTTTAAACACACCAGAAAACCACCGATTATCAACACAATAAAAGCGACATAAAGCGCAGGTTCTAATTTTCCAGTTAATGCCGTTGAAAGCGAAGAAACAACAGGACCAACCAATTGCCCAATAGCATAAAAGGTCGTGAGTAACCCCGCCATATAACGCCCATGATCAGGAGCTAACTCTCTACCTCGTAAAAAAGCAAGTTGTACCGCACACATCAAACCGCCACCAATTAAAAAAGCACCTATCGCAAGCCCTGTTATTGTCGGGAACCACTCTGCGATCAAAATACCTAATGCTTGTAACCAGAGTGTAATAGCTAAGCGTAACTGTGTGTTTAATACATTACGCGTTAAAATAGCAATTCCGATACATAATGCAGCAGATGCACCAAATACGGGCCAAACAAATTGTGCGATTAAGCTCCCAGGAAAGCGCTCTGCTGCCATTTGAGAAAGAAATGTAGCTGGTAAAATATAACCAAAACCCGCAAAGGTATAACCCCAAATTAACTTTTTCATTGCTGGTGTCAGTGTTAAAGGTGCCACTTTGACTTCTTCTCGACTCATCGCCCAAGGTTTAGGAAGGTGATAACTCACATATATTGCACAAATAAAAGCAAGCGAACCGTAAATAATCCAGCCAGTCATCGCATTCATTTGCCATTTCATAATTAATACAGCGAGCATACCGCTAATAAATATGCCTGCTCCTGTTCCAGCATAAACAGCAACGCTTAATGCAGGGCGATTAAGGCGAGCCAATAATTCATTGGCCCATGACGCCACCAGTACCAACGTCCAACCACTTGCCCAACCGATAAAAAAACGAGCAATACTGTGTGTAAATGCATCATTTAAAAAAGCAGACAACAGAGTGATTATCACTGCTCCCCAAAGCCCTGCCCACAAGCGATATCCCACACCTTTAACAGCTTTCATTGCATCGTAGGAACCAGCAAGATAACCAAGATAATTAAATGCAGCGACAATGCCCGCACTTGTTAGCGTTAATTGATATTCTGCAATCATCAATGGCACTTGTGGTGTAAAAGTAAAGCGCCCTATCCCCATTGCAACGACTAAAGCAAGAAAACCACTAAACGCGATATGAAAAGCTTGCGCTGAATGGCTTTGGTGATTTGAAGTATTCATTGATATCCATTATTTTGTTTTATCGTTTTATACATTTTAAATGTGTTGTTCATTAATAACAGAACACGCAACACATTAACCCCAAACAGTTAACATTTTTGCAATAAGATGTTTCATTTCTTTCTAGTCACAAGATGATCTCTGACATGATGATGTTCATCGTGATAGATTAGTATCATGAAATAAAACAGAACATTTCGATAGATCTTGGAGTATATGATGAGTCAATGTCACGTTAGCGGTTTATTATCTCTTGATGAAGCGCTAGAAAAACTACTTGAAAAACCGCTGGCAATTACCGATACCTTTAACATCCCATTAAATAATGCAGCCGATTATATTCTAAGTGCAGATATTACATCTCCACTCAATGTTCCTCCTTTTGATAATTCTGCAATGGATGGTTACGGACTTCGTTACGCTGACTTAGACACCCAAACTCCTCTTCCGGTGGCCGGAAAATCATTCGCTGGTATTCCTTTTGAGGGAGAGCTTCCTGCTGGTCAATGTGTACGCATTATGACAGGGGCAATGGTTCCTGCTGGTGTTGATACTGTCATTATGCAAGAAGAAGCAGAAGTCACTGAACATGGTGTTCGTTTTTCACAGCCCGCTAAGAAAGGCCAAAATATTCGCTGTATTGGTGAAGATATTAAAGAAAACGATATTGTATTACCTGCTGGCACTAAGCTTTCAACTGCACAATTGCCATTAATCGCTTCTTTAGGGATCGCCACAGTACCAGTTTATCGACGCTTAAAAGTTGCCGTTTTCTCAACAGGTGATGAATTACAAACTATTGGCCAGCCATTAAAAGCGGGTCAAATTTATGATACTAACCGTTTTGCTGTGCGCTTAATGCTTGAAAAATTAGGTTGTGAAGTTTTAGATTTAGGCGTTATTCCTGACTCACCTGAAAAACTCCGTGAAACCTTTAAAAAAGCAGATCAAGAAGCAGATTTAGTGATCAGCAGTGGCGGTGTTTCTGTAGGTGAAGCTGATTACACCAAACAAATTCTTGATGAAATTGGGGAGATTGGTTTTTGGAAATTAGCCATTAAACCGGGAAAACCATTTGCATTTGGTCGATTACACAATGCATGGTTCTGCGGTTTACCAGGTAACCCTGTCTCGGCAACCGTCACATTCTACCAATTAGTTCAGCCTTTGATCGCACGGTTATCAGGCTTTAGTCACTGGAAAGCGCCACAACGTTTCCAAGCCGTAGCAAAATCACCATTGAAAAAATCAGTGGGTCGTCTTGATTTTCAACGTGGTATCGCAAGTATTAATGCGGAAGGTGAGTGGCAAGTAGACACTTCTGGTCACCAAGGTTCACACGTTTACAGCTCCTTTAGTGTCGCGAACTGCTTTATCGTCTTAGAACGTGAACGCGGTAAAGTGGCTGCAGGCGAAACGGTCACAATCGAGCTATTTAATTCTCTGTTAAAAAGCGAATAGTTTTTATGAGTATCGAATTAACCGATGAAGAAACACTGCGCTACAATCGTCAGATTGTATTAAGGGGCTTTGATTTTGATGGTCAAGAGGCACTGAAAAGTGCCTCTGTATTGATTGTTGGCGCAGGTGGCTTAGGATGTAGTGCTTCGCAATATCTTACAGCTGCAGGTGTAGGAAAACTCACACTATTAGATTTTGATACTGTTTCTCTTTCTAATCTTCAGCGCCAAATTCTTCATCGTGACGCTACGATTGGCCAACCCAAAGTACTCTCTGCAAAAACAACATTAGAAGCAATTAATCCTCATGTCACAATAGAAACTGTTGATGCATTACTTGAAGATGAGGCTTTAGCTAAACTTATTAGCCAACATAATATCGTAATGGACTGTACGGATAATGTGGCAGTACGCGAGCAACTTAATCGCCTCTGCTTTCATCAGAAAAAACCACTAGTATCTGGTGCAGCTATTCGGATGGAAGGTCAAATCAGCGTATTCACTTACCAAGATGACGAGCCTTGCTATCGTTGCTTGAGCCATCTTTTTGGCAATAACGCTTTAAGTTGTGTTGAAGCGGGCATAATGGCACCTGTTGTGGGTACTATTGGCACATTACAAGCAGTTGAAGCCATTAAATTACTCACTGGCTATGGTGAAAATCTGCATGGCAAGGTATTAATGTTTGACGCAATGCGAATGCAGTTTCGTGAATTCAAGTTACCTAAAAATCCACATTGCGAAGTGTGTTCTGCCAATTTACCCGATAACTAACCACTTTCTATCCTAGATAAGGTAAGTCTAACTTCTTTAAACTTACCTTATCACCTTTCAAAGAGAGAGGTATTCACTCTAATGTAATTATCTTAAGCATAAACTCATCTAAATTACTCAAGAAAATATCTAATCTTGAAAAGATAAATTCAGAGTGTTCATCACTTAGTTTCACATTCCCAGAACAACGTACATTAAAGTTTATTTGTAGGCATTTAGCTTCATTGGCAAGATAATCAACGGCACTGACAAATTTATCAACATATAAAATATCTAGATTTGTCTCTTCTTTTATTTCGCGTTTAAGTGCTTGAAGCATGGATTCTCCCTCTTCAATACCACCAGAAGGTATTTCCCAAACATTAGGCATAAACTCATGCTGAGAACGTTTTAGAAAAAGTACTTTATCGTTTATGTCATCAACTTTAATGATGCCACCAACTACGATACGATCATATTTATCCAAAGAATTTAATATGTTATAAGGAACTAAAGGCTCAATCATTTTTTATATAACTCCGCAACAGTTCTAATAATGGATAAATAGTTATCAATAAAATTGTAGCGTTCTTCACCATACCAAACATCTAATTTGAACATGCTATTATGAAATTTAATGGCATTCTCGAAATGACATTTTTGAATGCGTACTTTTTTACAATAACTTTGAGATATCTTCTGTGGAGAGTGAAATAAAAAATAATTATTAAGTGGGCAAGTTGTTCCCAGAATATCAGCCTCTACACATGGAATCCCCCACCTTTTGTCTTACTAGTAATTAAAGCTTCTACAGCCTTAGGATCAACATTGCCATTATCTCCACAATCAGCAAATTTCAATTCTGCTCCCAGTTGATGAAGGGGCGCACAAGTTGCAAAAAAAAGTATATATAGTAAGAATAGATTGGAATTTCATGATTAAGGATTTCTTTAGCTTGATTAATATTATCTGAAGATATATCACACAAAGCATGAATTTTAACACCTAATAAAACCATTACAGGTAAGTGTTCTTTAATACAATGCTCCCACAACCAATTACTGCCATTTTCATTACAAGCTCCTTCCTTGTAAAAATTAAATACATTTAAATTATTTAATTTTAAAATAATTATATGGTAATAAAAATCTCATTCATACAATAAAAAACTCTATAAAACCCACTATACAAACAAATTAATTAAAAAATAAAAATATAAATAACAACCTCATAATTAATTATAAAATCATTGTATTTATTTCATTTCAATTAAAATATTTTTAACATTACTTTATAAGTCTAAATTATTTTAGCTTATTAAAATAATTTAAATAATAAAAAATAAAATTAGAAACATTAATAAAAGTAGGTTGTACTCTTATACATACCTGTTTTATATTGATTAATTATTTATGGCATATTTTCAAAATATTATCGCCCGCGTCAAAACGCAACAGGATGCCCTATAAGCAGAATAATCATTTAAGCACGCATTTTATGTGCTAAAAAAGCAATACAAGGTAGAAGAATGACATTTCAAATTGCAGACACTCTCTATTACAACGGCCTTATTTATACCGCTGATCGTAATAACAATATTGTTGATGCTATCGCGATCAGCCAAGGTGTAATTATTGCTTCAGGTAAAAAAGAGGGGTTACTTTCTTTCTGTAATGAAAACACTGAACAGATTGATTTACAGGGAAGAATGGTCATGCCAGGCATTATTGATGCGCATATGCACCCATTTTGGGGAGGTGCAACGTTGGCAGGTTGCCATCTTGATTATCAATCACTCTCTATCGATGACATTTTATCGCGGATTCAAAAATACCTTGATGAAAACTTTATTGATAATGATACCGAATGGTTAAAAGTCTCTGCATGGTATCGTGAAGGCATGCAACCAGAAGGTGTGCAAATGACACGTTATCACCTTGATACCTTAAATACGGCTCGTCCTATTCTGCTCTTTTCTAGCGATTGCCATAGTGTGCTTGCCAATTCTCGGGCTTTAGAACTATTAAATATCACAGCAGAAACCCCCGATCCACCAGATGGAAATATTGAACGTGATGGTGACAGAACACCTATTGGTATTCTTGAAGATGCACCTGCAATGCAAGCCATTGATAGCTTGCCACCACTCACTGAAGCACAAAACCTACAAATCGCCCGTCATGTTCAAAAACTATTAAATAAACAAGGTGTAACCACTATTATGGATGCGCGTGTGGGTGAGCCTCAATTACGCGCTTTTAATACATTAAGAAAAACCGGTGAACTGACCCTTCGTGTTGAAAATGCCGTTGAAATTACACCAGATGATGTGCCATCTATTGATGATATTCCAAACGCTGTACGCCATGCTGCAACTCGTTTTTCACAATGGCATCAAATCAGCGATGGTGCTCAACCTAGCGTTGCTATCCGTCACATTAAACTTTTCCTTGATGGTGTATTACAAGCACCAATTATGACAGCGCGCTTACATGCACCTTATCGTATTAATGTTGGCACCGATGACACACCGCATTGGCAAACATCTGACCATGTTGGTGATCTCTATTTTTCACCTGAAATCTTAACGCCATTAATAACAGAAATTGCTCGTGCGGGTTATCATCCTCATATTCATACCGTTGCTGAGGGTGCAATCAGTACAGCACTGGATGCTATTAGTGAAATGCGTAAAGTCTTACCTGAGAAAGGCATTAGACCAGGGCTTGCGCATAATGAATTGATGTGTGAAAAAGATTACGCTCGTTTTACACAATTAAAAACCTACCCTTTTCTCTCTTTTCAATGGGCGGCTGTCGAGCAGAACAATATCGAGAAAGATATTGAAATGCTGGGTAAATCTCGCTGTGACTATTTGGAGACAGCTGGGAAATTTATTGATGCGGGTGTCACCGTTGCTTTTGGTAGCGATTGGCCGATTGATCCACTTAATGAATGGTACGATTTTAAAGTTGCGATGACTCGCCAAAAAGATGCAACAAGCCCACGTCTTGATAACGATCGTAATCTGACATTAGTGGAAGTCTTACGTGCGGCCACCATTAATGCGGCAGAAGCTTTGGATATGGATACTCAAATTGGATCATTAGAAGTCGGAAAATTTGCCGATTTTATTGTATTAGATAGAAATCTGTTTGAAATATCGGCAGAAGATGTTGAAAATGTCAGGGTATTGTGTACGATCATTGCGGGGAAACCCACAATTTAGCTGAATAATATAAGTAATAAACCCGCGTAAAGCGGGTTTATTTTTATCTATGCACTTAATCCTATGAGAATTAACGTAAATTGGATCTGCTATAAAGCAATTCCCATCACTGTGCTCACTTCTTTTAATCCTTCACGTTCGTAAAAACGTTTTGCTGCACCATTTTCAGCTAATACCGATAACTCAAGATGCGTCATTTTTTCTGATTTTGCCCACTCTTTCATTGCAGTTAGTAACAAACGACCGACACCTTGGTTACGTATCGTAGGATCAGTAACAATATCGTAAATATAGGCATATTTACGTTGAACTAAGCAGTTAAACAGAGGCGTTTCTTGAATTTGTGCAATGCTAAATCCAATCACCTTGCCATCTAAATCTGCGACCAAAAGATGAAACTTATTATTTTTTATTCCATTAATAATAAAAGCTTCGTCTTGTTTACCTGGTTTTAATCGATCGGGTTGTAAATTCGCCATTTCATTAAATAAATGGGTGTAAAGATCATTAATTTCTTCTACATCAGACAAAATTGCTTTTCTTATTATTATCATTTTTTACCTTTATTTGTTGTAGGTTTTTACAGGGGGTGCAATATATGTTTCAAATTTATCTAATAATTGAATAGGACATTGTTCTACAATTGCCATATTGCGGTATTTTTCATGTAAGAATTGTTCGTCCGCCATTTTATCAATCATCATTAATAATGGTGAATAAAACTGATTGATATTAAGTATGCCCAATGGTTTTTGATGCAAACCAATTTGGCTCCATGTAAAGACTTCACTAAACTCCTCTAATGTACCAAAACCACCAGGTAAAGCGACAAAACCTTCTGCCAGTTCTATCATTTTACTTTTGCGCTGATGCATGGTCTCAACAATATGCAGTTCAGTCAGATTTTTATGAGATATTTCACGCCCTTCTAATAGCGTAGGAATAACGCCAATCACCTTTCCGCCTTCAGCTAATACTGTATCGGCGAGTGTGCCCATAATTCCTACACTTGCACCACCATAAATTAAGGTGATATTACGTTTAACCAGCTCTTTGGCAAAAATAATGGCCTGTTCTTTATAAATAGATGAAGCACCTAAACTAGAGCCACAATACACTGCGATAGATTTTATTTTATTCATTTTTTATTCTCATTTAGCTAGTTAAAACGAACTTTGAATTATACTTAAGCTTACTTTGATAAAAAAGGTTAAAAAAAGTGTTTTTGCACTTTTTATCGTACATATATTGTTAATTATTATTAAATCTAATATTTAAATCATCCTGATTTTTATTTTACTAATTATTAATAAATTTATATTTTAGCTAAGTTTATTCAACTAAATTTAACTAAAAATATTTATTAATAAATAACTATATTAAAGCACGTAATTTTATCCTATATTATGCGATCCTTTGTTATCTCGCTAACAGAGCACACATACGATTGATTATTGACGAGGTTTTATAGGATGTTGTCAGCCAGACACTCAGCTAAATTACAGGTGTTTTACCCTGTGCTTCTTTTGCTTCTTTCTATGCTTTCGATACAAAGCGGCGCATCCCTTGCTAAAAGCCTATTTCCAGTTATTGGTGCCCCTGCGGTAACGGCGTTACGTCTATTATTAGGGACTTTGATCCTATTTTTTATCTTTAAGCCATGGCGACTCAAATTTAATCGCGAGTCAATTATGCCACTGTTTTTATATGGCTTATCTTTAGGGGCAATGAATTACCTTTTCTACCTTGCACTTGAAACTATCCCGCTAGGTATTGCTGTAGCCCTTGAATTTACAGGCCCTTTAGCCGTTGCAATGTTTTCATCTCGCAGAGCTATCGACTTTTTATGGATAATTTTAGTCATTGCTGGCTTAGGATTATTGCTACCTATTGGTGATAACATCCATGGTCTTGATCCACTTGGTATTCTTTATGCATTAGGTGCGGGTGTAGGTTGGGCATTATATATCGTATTCGGACAACGTGCAGGAAAAGGCTATGGTGCGGCAACCGTATCAATTGGTTCATTAGTAGCAGCTTTTATTTTTGTGCCTATCGGTATGTTACAAAGTAGCCCTGATATTATGTTTAGCTGGTCTATTTTACCTATTGCCTTAGCTATTGCGATTTTATCAACCGCGTTCCCTTATACCTTGGAAATGATCGCACTTACGCGCCTACCAGCTAAAACATTTGGTACTTTAATGAGCTTAGAGCCGTGTATGGGTGCCTTTATTGGTATTATTTTCCTACATGAACATTTGACGTTAATACAATGGGTTGCCTTAGCCTTTATTGTTTTAGCTTCTATTGGTTCAACAACGACAATGAAAAGCAAAACTAAAATTGAAGAAGTAAAATAGATATTTAACTCATTTTACTCAGCAAGAAGTAAATATTAATTTAAAAAGGATCTTATGATCCTTTTTACTTATTAAATAATAACTTTACTGACCTATCATTGCTATTTTGCGCTCATTGTCTTACCCTAAATAGACTATTTCGATAGATTAGATTTTTTTAATAGATGACCTATCAATTTAATAGTATCAATCGATAAGACTAACCATTAATAATTCACTATCATGATTAACAGAAATTAAGATATTGAGTTATTAATTATTTAGGGAGAACGATTATGAGTACTGCTAAATTAGTCAAATCCACACCTTCAACTCTGCTTTATACCCGTAATAATCTCGATGACAGCGTAAAACTGCACGCTATCGAGCTACTGCAACAGATGGTGACGCAGTTTATCGACCTATCTCTCATCACAAAACAAGCGCACTGGAATATGCGTGGTAGAAACTTTATTTCTGTTCATGAAATGGTTGACGGCTTCCGTGACACCATAAATGAGCACACTGATGAATTTGCAGAGCGTATTGTTCAATTAGGTGGCACTGTATTAGGCACTGCACAAGTTGTCAGCAAGAAAACTCCATTGAAAGCTTATCCTCTGGATATTCATGATGTACAAGACCACTTAAAAGCACTGGCTGATCGTTACGCTATCGTTGCAAATGATATTCGTAAAGCCATTGATGAAGTTGAAGACGAAGATACCGCCGATATGTTTACTGCAGCATCGCGTGATCTTGATAAATTCTTATGGTTCATTGAAGCCAATATTGAGAATTAATCTACGCATAAAAATACGTTATTAATTACATTGTTAATAATGAAAAAGGCTGTCATTTTAGGCAGCCTTTGTCTATTTTACTCTTGGATTAAAATTTATAGACGATACCAGCGTTGACGCTAAAACCATTTCCAGGGAAAAGTAAGGCATCGTTTTTATTCACAGTTGGATTAGCTAACGTACTTGCTGCATAGCGCTTATTTGTAATATTGTCCAAATTTAGGTAAGTCGACCACTGATTATCATATTGATAATGTGCATTAAACCCTAATAATGCGTATGGCTTACTTTTTTGAATATTAAGGTGATTACCATGATCAACTGCAACATTGGTTGGTGACCAATACACTGTGGGACCAAATCTCAATCCTTTTACTTGGTAATAAACTTCACCTGAAATAAGATTTCTAGGAACACCTGCAATATATTTTCGGTTATATTCCCCACCCATAAAACGAAAATCATTATAAGTCCATGTTGCTCGATAAAGAATATCGCCCATTGGAAGTGGTTGAATTGCATTTAAACCTAGTTCTACACCTTGGTGGCGTGTTTTTGCTGGATAATTATATATATCAACAATATTCCCATCTACATCATGTGAAGTGATATATTCGTCTTTAATCAAGCTACGATAGAATACTGCACTTAAACTTATGTTGTCAGTTAATTCCATATCACTACCTACTTCAAAACTGGTTGCTTTTTGAGGTGATAGCTTTAAAAGGTTCACTTTATTTAATGGCACTTTAGGATTAATAATATCATTAAAAGAAGCAGGTTCATGGCTCATACTGACATTAGCAAATAAACGCGTTTGATAATTAGGATACCAAATAAGCCCAACTTTCGGTGTTAAAAAATTAAATGACTGCTCAAGCTGATTTTGGATAGAAAACAGATCTCTTCTTGCATGAGTACCTTTTAAATCAAGGTTAACTAATACGCTATTTGTAATATGTATTCCCGCACCAAAAGAAGCATAAATATTTTCAGCTCGACCATCGAATCGCCCTAACCAACCTTGAGGATTTTTTTCGATATCATCTTTCATTACCGAATGATCCCATGCCAATGCAGTACGATAGCTAATAATCTCTGTCTCTAATTTATAATTAAATTGAGCTCCTTTAGTGTAATAATTTACAAATTGATAATGGCTAGGTGTTTTAAAATTATCGTGTGTTTGTGAATACCACCAGCCAAATTGAATATCGTGAACACCACTATTCCATGTCGATTTATTAGCTATACGTAATTGCTCGATATTTCTATGAGGATCTTTTTTCTTGATTGCAGGTAATATCGCTTTAGGATCATCCTCAAGCATTTGTGAAGTTGCTGGGCCAGGAACATCAAAACGTAAATCTGTCCAATTGATCCATGTTCTGTTTTCAAAATTATCTAATGTATAACCCAATGTTGAACGTATAGCTTTACGCTGAGAAGCTGAATGCTCACGGTAACCATCATAATGGTCATAGCTTAGGCTTATTCTGGCATCAATCGGATAATTTTCACTTTCACCGCCTAACGCCATTTGCATACCTTGACGCCCAAAAGAGCCTTGCTCATAACGTAATTGATTATGGCTCTCTTTTCCTGTGTAAGTAATAAAATCAAGCTCACCACCTAAATTATTACTTTGTAATTGAGTGCTGTTAGCTCCCCGGCGAATACTAACAAATTGAACGTCACGCACGTCAATCATACTTGAATGAAAACTGCCATCCGCTTCATTAAGTGGTAAACCATCTTGCAGTAATAATACCCCTCTGGAAAGAGGCGCACTTTGAACACCCGACCCTCTAATGCTTAAACGAGGTTGATCTAATCCACCAAATAAACTTTGTATAACAATGCCAGGTTGGTTTTTTAATGCATCATTAAGTGTTAATAAGCGATTTTCCTTATCTACTGCAATTAAATTTGTTCCTCCAGCAATATTACTTATTTTTTCAGCTTCAATATTATAAGTATGATTAGAGGTATTCTCTGCTTTTGATCCACTCACAATAATACGTTCAGGTTTATCTTCATTCGATTGAGCATAATTAAATATTGTTGTTATCGAAAGCAAAGAGGATGAAATAAACCATAAGGTTTTTTTTAAAATAGGCATATTTATAGTTCTACTTATCGTTAAATAAAAATGCCCAACGTTGAATTGGGCATTTAATCTGTTAATGATTGGTTTCATCATGTTCAATAATACGGAAATTCTCACAGATAAATAAATAAGCAAGAACCCCCATCGCAACAAGACCAATAGTGATGGTTAATTCTGGTAATGATGGCCAATAGGATACGCCTGTTGATGTAACCATGCCTGTCACCACAACGTTATAACGATTTAAAATAACGCCAGAAGCCACTAAAGCACCAAATGTGGCAACCCAACCACGACGTTTTATTAATGGAGAAAAACAGATAATTAGTGGGACAATAACGCCAAAACCAACTTCAATCCAAAAGAATAAAGATTCAAAACTTCCTTCAAAAAGGTAACTCACTTTACCTTCAGCAATAATACTGCCGAATTTTAGAGCCAAATAAACAAGCATTGCATAACCTGAAATTCGAATTAATCCACTTAATACAGACATGGGTACTTTATGATTAAATGCTCTACCTGCTAATGCAGTTTCAACAGCTATCATTGCAGGACCAACAAAGAATGACGATATTAAAAATTGAAAGAAGATAATTGGCGACCACCACAATGGATGTAATTTATCTACCATTAATAAATAAAGCGCACCGAGTGATGATTGGTGCATTGATGGAATAGCAATACCGATTACTAATAACACAGGTAATATTTTTCGGAAAAACTTATGATATTTACGCCCAATCCGTTCAGTGGCAACTTCGCCAAATTCAATTAATTGCACACTGGTATAAACGGAAACGCAAATAAAAACTTCAAAAAGTACTGAACTATGTCCTTGAGAAACTAATGGCCGCCAAAAATTCCACCATTGCCCAATATCAAGGAAAAGGCCTACCATCACCAATAAATAGCCAATTAATGAGGTTAATGCAGCACTACGCGCAATACTTGAAAATTGTTCTTGTTTAAAAACATAAACAATTAATGCAGTACCATACCCCCCACCCGCTAGCGCTACACCACACATCACGTCAAACGAGATCCAAAGGCCCCAAGGCCACTCATCATTAAGATTGGTTACTAATCCCAATCCAGTGACTAAACGAAATAAAATAAGTCCAACTGCAATCAAGCTAATGACAACAAGTACCCAGCGTACAGGTGTCATAGGAAAACGCCACTTACCAAAGCTGGTCGTATTATCGATAACACTCATTCTGATCTCCTTGTTTCATCATCCTTACTATTTTTCTTCGATTCTTGATGCAATTGCTCATCGTGACTGACCCTATCTTTTCGGTGATTAAACATTGCAATACCACCAAGGATCACCGCCCAAGTTGCCCCCGCAATTGGCGTATATTTCATAAAATCAGAAGTATAAGAAGAGAGTGGTTTTTCAGTTAAGCCTGTTTTAAATCCAAGTTCATTAAAAGGCACATCAGAAATGTAGAGCCATTCCGTTCCTCCGACTTCTTTTTCACCATAAATATGTTGAACATAGTTAGAGTTATTCGTAATGGTTTCTTTCGCTTTTTCTAATAAGGTTTGTCTATCACCAAAAACTAAAGCCTGTGTTGGACATACTGCGACACAAGCCGGAGATTGCCCTTCTTCTACACGCGAAGAACACATCATGCATTTAGTGACATAAGGAAGTGATTTTTCCCATTCATATTTAGGAATATCAAATGGACATGCCACCATACAATAACGGCATCCTACACAGAGATCGGGATAATAAACTACGGGCCCCGCTGGTGTTTTTTGGAATGCTTTTGCAAAACATGCTGAAGCACAAGCAGGATCAATACAGTGAAAACATTGCTCTTTAACGTAACGCCAAACCGCTTTATCTTCTTTTTCAACAGTAACCGTTTTTATAACCGTCCAGTTTTCATCTGCTAATTTTGCATTTTCGCCACTGGTAGGTTGTCTTTCTTCTATCCATTTATTTTCGTTGTACATTTTACATGCAACTGTACAACTACCACAGCCGATACACTTAGTAAGATCGACTAATACACCTTTAGACATAATGTGCTTCCTCAATCTTTAAGCTTTCTTTTTGTTAAAATGAATACTGCGATCTTGATAATGCGTATGAAGCAATTGATGAGCACGTTCACCACAAGGCTCGCCTAAAAATTGTTTATAAATGCTTTGAATTTCACTATTTTCATAACTTAAGCGAATTGTGGCGCGTTCATCTTTGCTATACAGCGCTTTCATGCGTAATGCTCGAATTTCATCAGAAGGTGGTAATGCAGAACGAGGTTGACCGCCACCAGCAATACATCCTCCTGGGCATCCCATAAACTCGACGAAATGCCACGCTTTTTCTCCTTTTTGAATGGCTTCTAAAACAGGACGAGCATTTCCCATACCAGAACAGACTGCGACACGAATTTCACCGACACTTGGTATATTTACAGCAGCTTCTTTAATACCTTCTAATCCGCGTACAGGTTGTAAATTAAATAAAGGTTCTGGTGGTCTTTCGCCTGTAATAAAGTAATAACTGGTTCTCACTGCGGCTTCCATAACACCGCCAGTGACACCAAAAATAGCGCCAGCACCGCTATATTCAGACATCAAACGATCATAATTTGCGGGCTGAAGTGAGGTTAAATCGATATTGTGACTTTTGATTAATCTTGCAAGCTCTCTTGTTGTTAGAACGATATCAACATCTCGAAGATCGGGCTTTTCCCATAACACACTTGCACCATTCATTTCGGGACGAGCCGCTTCTGATTTTTTAGCTGTACACGGCATAATGGCAACAGAAACAATTTTACTAGGATCGATATCTTGCTCTTTGGCGTAATATGTTTTTATCATCGAACCAAGCATTGTCATTGGTGACTTTGCAGAAGAGAGATTAGGAATTAATTCTGGATAAAACATTTCACAAAATTTCACCCAACCTGGAGAACAAGAAGTGAATTGAGGCAATACACCATTATTTTGAATTCTTTGCAGTAATTCTGTGGCTTCTTCCATAATGGTTAAATCAGCAGAAAAGTTAGTATCAAAAACTTTATCAAAACCTAACTTTCTAAGTGCCGCTACTTGAAGTAACTCAATGTCCTCACCAGGTTGCATTCCAAACTCTTCACCTAATGCAACTCTTGTAGCTGGCGCGGTTTGTACAACAACATGCAAAGTCGGATCTAACAACGCTCTAATAACTTTATCTGTGTCGTCAACTTCTGTTATTGCCCCTGTTGGGCACCAAAGAGTACATTGACCACAATCGATACAAGGAACACTATCAATTAACGGTAAATCATAGTTTCCCATTACGGTTTGTACTTTTTCACACACTTCAACGCATTGACCACATAAAATACATTTTTTGTCATCACGGCAAATGGCGACATTGTTAGGATCAATAGGAATACGGCCCCTTACTTGGACGGGAAAAGTACCTTTAGCATTATATTGCTCAGGAACCCAACCTGTACCACCAGAAATATTGCCATCACATCCCGCTGTGACAGCGGTTACCCCAGCGGCAAGACTTACCTTTCCAGCAAATGAAAAGAAAGAACGTCGAGATAATAATTTCTCGTCACTTTCTTCTTTTGTAGGAAGAATAGATTTCATTTTTTACAATGCTCCTGCTTTAATATATGAATAAAACTACCTATTAAAGGCAACAATATATAAAGAGTTGAATTTTATTTTTGTTAAAAATATTTGTATTATTTAATTAATAAAAACCAATACTTAAAATAAGTATTGAGTTAATATAAAATGAATTATTTATGTAAAAAACACCCTATCAGCAATCATCGTTTCATTTAAGAAAATCAGGAGAGATTTTTTTAATTCAATAAGTGATAGGGTGTTTATGAGAGATATTGTACTGAAAGAGGATTTAAAAAAAACAGCTTTCAACCTTATTAATTAAATATAATTAATTTTATTGATACATATCAAAATAAAAATAAAAGCACAAAAAAAAACCTATAAAAACAGATGAAAAAAACCAATAAATAAAAATAAAAAACAATTAAAAATCAATGAATTAAATGCATTGTTATTTTTTATAAATTTATTGAGCGTTTATCTAAACTAAATAAAAAAGGTTCATTTCATAAAATTTAATAAAAAAATATATAATTAAAAAAATATCACATGAATAATATCTAAATAAATTATACACTTTTTCTAAATAAATAAAAATAAGCACTTTATTATATGAATATTTATTTTGTTATAATTATATTAATTTATGTGAATTAATTATTATATTTTAAACATAGTGTATTTTTATTTTTTAAATATTAATAAGATTCATAAAAAATACAAGTTAATAATATTAGATACATTAGCACCTAAAAAAACAAGGAAATGATTAAGTATTTTTAACTATAAAGTGAGATGTGTTTTTTAATAAAAAAATACAACTTCACTTTTATTAAAAATAAAAAGTTATAGTAAATAGCCTCTATTTATTAATAACGCGTTAATAACCAGATAAAAACAAGTTATGGAAGCATAAATCACTAATAAAAATGAGAGTTCTATAAAGTAATAAAAAATTATTTCTCTTTAGGCATCTCAGGTTGATAAATAGGGAAAACTGGTAATGCTGTTAATAAGCGTGAGCCATAGTTTTTGGTTAATAAACGTCTGTCATAAATGATAATTTCACCATGGCAATGATGGCTACGGATAAGACGCCCAACTTGCTGAATTAAATTAAACGATGCACTTGGCAAGCTCTGCACTTCAAAAGGATAGCGTTTCAGCGATTTAAGCCATTCCCCCTCTGTCACAATCACCGGATCAGTCACGGGTGGAAAAGCAATTTTATGAATATGCACCTGCGTTAAATAATCGCCTTTTAAGTCGAGTCCTTCGGCAAATGATTGCAAACCTATCAACACACTATTATCACCTGCATCAATGCGCTTGCAATGTGTTTCTACCAATCTATAACGAGGCTGATCCCCTTGTACCAATAAGCATAAACGTAAGTCTTTCACTTCTTCTAAAAAGCCTTCCATTGCCCGTTGACTACTAAATAGAACCAATTGTCCTCGATGGTTATTCTCTTCCATGCTTTGACGAAAATAACGCGCCATCTCTTTTAAATGTTCGCGCTCATGGCTCATGGTCGGTTCATAGCGCATTTTAGGAATAACTAATCTACCTTGATCTTTATGTTCAAAAGGTGAAGATAACGTAATAAAGCGATCATCGAAATGCTCACTTAATCCTGTTAGCTCTTGAATGCGAGAATAGCTATTTAATGAGCGTAACGTTGCAGATGTGATAACCACATGTGGGATATTTTTCCATAACAATTGTGTCAGCTGTTCGCTGACTCGAATACCCGCGCAATGAAAATAAAGATGAGACTGCTTTTTATCGTAACGGCGAGTGAGCCATTTCGATACAGGCGCTTTTGAGGTTTGCTCTAATGTGGCTAAGCGCCACAATTTTGCCATATTCTCTAAATAACCGACCATTCTACTGGTCGTTAAAATGGCACTATGTAAACGCACAACATCTTCTTTTGCTGTACGCTCTGTTAGATCATTTAAAATGGCTTCACCCAGCATTTTTAAACCATCCGTTAGCTTAAATAATGTCTGGCAACTTAACAGAAGTTGTTCAGGTAATTCGCCTAATGGAAAGAGATATTCATCTTGTTCACTACGTTTTGGTAATAACGCACGCGTAAATGTATCAACCTCTTGATAAGCCTCACGTAACTTAGCAATATGAGCATCAAAACGAATAGGGTCAGCCAATTTAGGTGGTTTTACAGGAATAAATTGCGCTAAATATTGACTAACATGACGAGTAATATTATCCAGTTGATTATTAAGGGTAGCTAAGGTAATTTCCCCTTCAATTTCAAGCGCATCTCGCGCAACATCAGGAATATGATGACCTTCATCCAATACTAATAGCAGATTTTTTGCATCAGGTAATACTGATTCACTTTCCATTGCTGCCATCACTAAAGCGTGATTGGTAATAACCACATCTACTTCATCAATTTCACGGCGTGCAATAAAAAAAGGGCAGCGATGATAATATTGGCAATTACGTCCTAAACAGTTCATTTTATCGGTGCTAATTTTGCGCCATAAGCTATCTGTTAATGCCCGTTTATGGTGATCACGCAAACCATCCCAACCGAAACTGGTAAAATCATTTTTTAGCTCTTGGCAAATTTCTCTTTCTGCACTCGTCGCCACATCCACTTTATCTTCAAGCAAAAACATTAAGTCGATTTGTTCACCTTCTGTTGCACAAATCGCGTCTAAATTACGTGGACATAAATAGCGCCCACGGCCAAAAGCCCCCGTGAACGTGAGATCTGGGATGATTTTTTTAAGTAATGGGAGATCTTTGCTAAAGATCTGATCTTGCAGTGCCACATTGGCCGTACTGATAATCAGCGGCTTTTTTTCATCGCGGCTAATAGCAATACCCGGAATAAGATAAGAAAGTGTTTTACCTACCCCAGTTGGAGCTTCAATCACTAGATGTCGTCCCATTTCATCAGAAAAAGTCTTAGCCACTTCAGCTATCATTTCACGCTGTGGCGCACGCGGAATAAACCCTTCAATATGCTCTGGTAGGGCTTTATACCACTGACTTATTTGATTTTTGACTGATTGAGAAAGAGACATAACTACTCTGTTACTGATTTTAAGAAGGGCACTATTATCTCATAACACTGTATAAAAATCAGTAGTTACCTTCATTTGCTCTCTTCTTTCATCAAAGAATGGATAACGCCTCGAAATTATTGAGCTTTGTTATAGATTATTAATCCAACTCTTCATAGTATGAGTATTGATTACGTAACTTCTAAAAATAGCCTTATAAAAAATAGTATTTTTTGTTTGATTAAATACAACAACACCAGTTAAGAGACACCATTATGACCTCTACAAAGCGCCCTATTTTTAACTTAGAACTTGATTTACTCCGAACCTTTGTTGCTGTTGTCGATGGGAATACCTTTGCCGCAGCAGCTGAATCTGTTTGCCGCACTCAATCTGCAGTAAGTCAGCAAATGCAACGCCTTGAATCGTTGATAGGCAAAGAGCTGTTTGCTCGCCAAGGTCGAAATAAAACGCTGACAGAAGCGGGTACACAACTACTTAATTATGCTCGCCGTATTTTGCGCCTAAATGACGAAGCTTGTCTTTCATTGATGCATGAAGAAATTGATGGGATCTTAAAAATTGGCTCCCCTGATGATACGGCAAACACAATTTTACCTGAACTACTTGCACGTTTTTCAGGGGCGTATCCCCGTCTTATTATGGAAATCATTGTTAAACGCAGTCCGTTTTTAATGTTGATGTTAGAAAACAACGAGCTTGATTTAGCCATTTCTACCGAAGAACATGTGGGTTATCCCAAAATTGTACTGCGTGTTTCCCCTTCCTTATGGTATTGCGGAAAACACTTCCGATTTGATCTTGATGAACCCTTGCCATTAGTCGTATTAGATGAACCCAGTACATACCGCGATATGATGATAAATCACCTTGATCAACAAGGTATTCGTTGGCGAATCGCTTATATCGCTACAACGCTTTCAGGAGCAAGAGCCGCCGTACGTGCGGGATTAGGTATTATGGCACGTTCAATTGAGCTTTCAGGTGACGACTTGCGTATTTTAGGCGAAAAAGAAGGCTTACCTCCTTTACCAGCAATTAGTTATAACCTGTATCTCAATGCCAATAGCCCAGGAAAAGCAGCTCAAATACTGTTTGATTCATTAAAAAATGAACAAAATGAAGTGATTAATCATGCTGATATTACACTTCAACAAGAATAGAGATTTTAAAGCCCTTAAACAGTGTTGATAACCAAAGTAATAAAATATTAAAACCATAAACCAGGACACCGATTATGACTCAATTCCATGGTATTTTTCCTTATCTTGTTTCCCCTGTTGATCAAACTAAAGGCACCATTCTTGAATCTTCATTACGTCGTTTGATCGAACACTTGATCTCGTGTGGCGTTCATGGTTTAAGCCCATTAGGTAGCACAGGTGAATACGCTTATCTCTCTCAAGCGCAACGTAATGAAATTGTGCGTATCACGGTTGATCAAACTGCGGGGCGAGTTCCTGTTATTGCAGGTGTTGCTGGGTTTTCAACCGCAGATGCTTGTCATCAAGCTGAACAATACGCCCAATTAGGTGTAGATGGCATGGTGCTGATTTCACAAAAAATGTACCCGTTAAGTGAAACCGCACAAGCAGGTTATTTCCAAACTATCGCTGAAGCATTTCCTGAAAAATCCATGACAATTTATACCAATCCTGGACTTCTGGGTGATGTTCTTCCTATCTCTTTATTCAATGAACTTAGCTATATCTCGAATATTGAATATATTAAAGATGCATCAAGCAATACAGGTCGCTTACTCACCATGATCAATACATTTGGTGAACGCGTTAAAATCTTCAGTGCTTCTGCACATATTCCATTGTTAGTATTAAAACTTGGTGGTGTAGGTTGGATGGCTGGCCCTGCTTGCGTATTACCAAAACAGTGTGTCGAACTTTATGAATTAGCCACCAAAGGCGATTTTGATACAGCATTAGCAAAACAAAAAGAGATGTGGCAAATCAACGAAGCCTTTACTAAATATTCGTTAGCATCATGTATTAAAGCTTCTCTAAATATTCAAGGTTTTGATGTGGGCTCACCTATTTTACCGCAAGAGCCTCTAAATGAAGCTGCAATGAACGATCTACGCCAAATTATTGCTCACCTTGATTAATAAGATATTCTTATTTAGAAATAACAAAGACTAGATTTTTCTCTATTCTGGTCTTTGTTATCTGTTTAATTCAAGTTTCTCATCCTTAAATGCAGGCTAACACTGTACGACATTGAATAAGAATGAAATAATAGCCACCATTGTTGCAAAATCGTATTTACTCTATCACCATAACGAGGAGAAAATGTATGCCCATTTCCGTCAGTGAAATAATGGAAATCTTACCTCATCGTTATCCATTCTTATTAATTGATGGTGTTATTTCTGAACCAGCTGAACTTACTAGTGGTAAATTAATCGCAATTAAAAATATCACCACCAATGACACCGTTGTTTTTGGCGAATTTTACCCTCCCTTACTGCTCCTTGAAAGCATGGCTCAAGCTGCTGGAGTTCTTGCTCATTACTATCTTTCTCCCATGGAAGAAGGTCAGCAATGTTATTTTGCCAGTATAAAAAATGCACGTTTTTATGATGCAGTAAAAGCAGGCGATCAACTACTTATTGAAATCGAATTTCGTCGTCAGCGCCGTACTATTGTTAGTTTTTCTGGTGTTGTTCGTATTGGTGAGAAGATTGTTTGTACATCTGAATTTATGTGTGCAAGGCAATAAAAAAGGATTGGTAGCTCAAACCAATCCTTCATATCATCATCTTATTGACATTATGTTTAACTTAATGGGCCGCTTCTTCAATACGCAATAATTGTGTTATCTCAGAAAGAGTGTGCTTTTCAAAATTCAATACTTTTTCAACGAGTTGAGCCGATTGTTTATCCTCTATTACTAGTGAGGCATTATCGTAAAATTTGCTGATAACATCTTTGTCAGTCATTGGATTTTGTGGGTTACCATATTGAATATCTAACCTCTCAGTGATCATCTCACCATTCTTTAATGCCACGAAAATTAATCCTGGAAAATACGTAGGGAATGGAATCTCGCCTTTTTCGGGATAGCGATAACTCACTTTTTTCGCTAACCTTTGAATATCTTCACGTTGTAAATTTTCTAAAGATAACGATGATAATGTTAACGCATTGTCTAAAAATCCGACTGCAAATAGCCACGGCAAACTAAATTTTGCCCCATAAGCTGTTTTAGGCGCCCATTTTGTTTCAAGTGGCTCGCAAATTAAAGCGGCTGCGACAGGATCAACCACACACTCCACACTTTCAATATCATCAGCCGTGATCCCTTTTTTCAGCAAATTTCGGCCACAATCAATAGTGGCATGAGCAAAATGACACACAGGATAAGGCTTAATAGAAACATTTAAAAATTCCCATTTTTCACCTAATCTCAATGCTACTTGTTCGGGTTGTGCTTGCTCTCGAATACCATGGGTTTGATAAAGGCTATAGCGACCTTCAAATATCGTTTCAGGGCCAGTCATTCCACCTTTTGCCAATGATGCAGCAATAATACCTGATTGCGCAGCCCATCCCGCATGAAAGCATTTAGAAGAGGAACTGTTAGCAAGGTATTCCGCCACACCTCCTGCTTGGCTTCCTGTTAATCCTAATGCATTCACAGTTTGTTCAGGTGTTAATTTTAATAGTGAGGCTGCACAAGCTGTTGCCCCAAAAATACCAGCAATCGCGGTGGCATGAAAACCACGCTGATGAAATCCACTATGGCTAGCCAGTCCTACTCTTGCTGCAACTTCCCAACCAATCACCCACGCCGTTAAAATATCTTGTGATGATGCGCCGATAGACTCACCTAATGCAAAAGCAATCGGCGTTAATACCGCGCTGCCATGTGCAATAGAATCAGTATGTGTATCATCAAAATCTAATGCATGTGATGCAATACCATTTGTCAATGCAGCAACTGTTGTACTTGTTGTGAGTGAACTGCCCCAAATTGGAATAGTGCCTTGGCTATCAGGTAAAAAAGTAATTCCCTGACGACTTTGGATCGCACTTTGTTGCGCACTACCCGCAAGTGCAACGCCTAATGTATCTAATAAATGAATTTTAGCGCGCTCTACAACTTGAGCAGGTAAATCAGAAAATGTTGTTGTGGTAATAAATTGGGCTAATTGCTGACTCAATGTCATAAACACCTCGAAATAGATAAGAAAAAGCCAGCATTTCACCGGCTTTTAGATAATAAGAAGGTTAGATGTAATTAAGTCACTTAGTCATTTAGCCAGCCAGAGGCTTTAGTTTGAGCAACAACACGATCAACTTGGGCTGGTGCATTTCCTACATAAGTTGTTGGATCTAAAAGTGCATCAAGCTCTTCTTGAGTAATGTGATCACGAATACGGGTATCACGATTAATTGCTTCAACAAAAGTTATGCCTTCTTCTTGCCCTGACATTGATGCTTCATACACAATTTCATGTGCAGTTTGTTTACCTGCTTTATCAGATAGTGCAAACATCACACGCTCTGCCAACATAAAGCCACCCAAAATATCCATATTTTCGCGCATTTTTTCTACATGCACATTTAATCCACCTAATACTGTTTTCATATTATCGAAGATAACAGACAGCATCAGGCACATTTCTGGCATGATTTTCCATTCCATTTTCCAAATTGCGCCATCACGCTCATGCTGATGTTTCATCATATCCGTTAATACAGACAAATTGGCTTTTAGGGTATTACTTACACAAGCCGCATTTTCCACAATGGCAGGATTACGTTTATGTGGCATAGTCGAAGAGCCTACCTGTCCTTTACTAAACGGCTCAGATAATTCATCAATTTCGTTATGCGCTAATAGTAGGATTTCATTGGCAATTTTACCTAGCGTACCGCTAATTAAGCCGATTAACATGCCATATTCACTGAATCTATCACGCGCAGGTTGCCATGAAATTTCAGGTACACCTAAACCTAAACGTTTTAATACACGAGCTTCTAATTCATCAGCTTTATCGCTTAAAGAGGCTTTTGTACCCACCGCACCGACAACACTGCCAACAAATAAGCGAGGTTCTATTTCTTTAAGACGTTGATAATGACGCGCTAATTCTGTTAACCAAATCGCTGTTTTATGTCCAAACGTAATTGGCAGAGCTTGTAATGCTAATGTACGCCCAACCATTGGCGTGTTGCGATGTTGTTCACTTAATGAAAGCAATGCTCGACCTAATACTTTGATATCACGTAAAAAAGTATGATGAGCATCTTTTAGTTGTAATACAAGGCCAGTATCAATTACATCTTGTGTAGTTGGACCAAAATGAACATATTCCCCATAATGTTCTGGACAAGCATGTTCTAAGCCACGGATTGTTGGCACTAATGGATGGCGAGTAAGACGCACTTGTTCTAATACATAATCCATATCGAGCTTTTCAAGTTTCGCGGTGTCTGCAATAACTTTTGCTGCCTCTTTCGGGATCAAACCTAATTCAGCTTGCTCAATCGCTAATGCGGCTTCGTAATCAAGCCAATTTTGCATTCTGGTTTTATCAGAAAAAATAGTTCTCATCTCTTCTGTTGACCATAAATTCTTTAATAAAACCGAATCAAAAACGCTGGTTCCCATAATTATTTCCCCTGTTAAAAAAATAATAAAAAAATCGTTTTTTTAATAAAACGACTTGTTAGATTGTTATTTTATTTATGCAATATAATCTCAAAAAAAACACTTTGATAATTTTAATCTAATTTCAAACATTTCTTATCAATTGAAAAATAACATTAATTCAATACGTTATAAATAACTCTTTATTTATTAGTTATAACTTTTGAATCTTAAATAACATTTAAGATTTAATTAGAATAATTAATGCTAAAAAGTTAGAGGAAGATCATCATTTTTAGAAAATAGCTATTTTAAAAATAAATAAGTTTGTTATAAATAATAGAAACAAAATAAGCGAGAACAGTAATTAATCATTTTATTTAATTACCGGGGAACTCTATTTCTATATTTGGAGATATTAATAATGAAACAAAATAAACAAACAAAATTGATACACAGCGGACGTCAAGAAATTAAAACTTCTGGTCCCATTAATCCACCAGTTATGAGAGCCAGCACTATTGTTTTTGACTCAATAAAAAGCTGGCGCGATGTGCGTGATCGTCGTGCAACAGAACGTGTATTGAGTTATGGCGCTCGTGGCACCGAAACCGCTTTTGCATTAGAAGCATTAGTGACTGAGTTAGAAGGCGGTCATCGTGCACAGCTATTCCCTACTGGATTGGCAGCTATCGCAGTAACCATCATGGGATATGCGCGTAGTGGTGGACATGTTTTATTTGCAGATTCTGTTTATGAACCTGTGCGTAAAATCGCATCGGCTTTCCTTGAACCCAATAACATTGCTTATAGCTTCTTTAAAACAGATGGTTCAGATTTTGAGCAAAAAATTCAACAAAATACACAGCTTATTTTTGTCGAATCACCAGGATCACTTCTTTATGAAATGCTCGATTTACCTGAGATCTGCCGTATTGCTCATGAAAGGGATATTCCTGTCGGTGTTGATAATACATGGGGCTCTGCGTGGCTTTATAACCCGCTAGAATTAGGCGCTGATGTCTCTGTTATTGCGGCAACTAAATATTTGTGCGGTCACTCTGATGTGATGATGGGCATTATGGTTGCGAATGAAAAAGCATGGGAAAAAATTGGTGCATTACCTGAAGCATTAGGCCAAGCCAGTAGCCCTGATGATGCAGCACTCGTACTTCGCGGAATGAGAACATTAGGTCAACGTATTGCTGCTCATGGTAAATCAGCTTTGGCTATCGCACAGTGGCTAGAAACTCGTCCTGAAGTTGAAAAAGTATGGTTCCCTGAATTACCTAATCACCCTCGCCATGATTTATGGAAACGTGACTGCAAAGGCAGCAATGGTCTATTAACCATTGAATTTAAACAAGAGTTTACCGCAAAACAATCAGAGCAATTTATTGATGCACTTGAACTATTTGGTATTGGTGCATCTTGGGGCGGATTTGAAAGCCTTGCATTACCCGCCAATGTCGTTGGCGCAAGAACAGCGTCTAATTGGCGTGAAGGTCATGGTCCTTTTGTACGTTTACACATCGGCCTTGAGGCAACAGATGATCTCATTGCAGATATTACACAAGCTTTTTCAGCATTAAACCAATAACAAAAAATATTGCATCATTACCGGGGAATTCTCTATGACAGGTTTAATCATTGCCGCGCTGGTAACTGCGTTGGTGGTTTATTTACTGGCGCGAGGTTATAAACCTCAACCAGTATTATTACTCGGGGGCTTGTTGTTATTGCTCCTAACTGCTTCTCTCGACCTTAATCCGTTATTACCTGAAAATAAGACAACTCAATTTAAGTATTTTGATGTCTTTCAAATTTTCACGGATATTATGAGTTCTCGTCTTGCTGGCCTTGGTTTAACGTTAATGGCTATTGCGGGTTTCTCTCGTTATATGGAACACGTAGGCGCAAGCCGTGCTTTATTCGCGATTTTTGAAAAACCATTAAAAGCCATAAAATCACCTTACTTATTATTAGTGATTTCATTTCTAGTCACCCAAATCTTGGTTATTTTTATTCCTAGTCATGCTGGTTTAGGTATGCTGTTAATGGTCACTATGTATCCGATATTAATTCGTTCTGGTATTAGTCCACTTTCTGCTTTAGCCGTTATTGGGTGTTGCCAGTTTATCGACCATGGCCCTGGCTCTGGTAATGTGATTATGGCTGCAAAAACAGCGGATATTGAACCTGCCGTCTATTTTGTTCAGCACCAGTTACCCGTTACTATTCCTATTATTATTGCGGTTGCTATTACTCATTTCTTTATTCAACGCTGGTGGGATAAACGTGAAGGTTTTGTTTTTGACCCAACAACCATTGATGTTGTAAAAGAAGAAGGTAATAAAATTCCACTGTCTTATGCTCTATTACCAGTAATCCCTTTAATTCTGATTATCGGTTTCAGCCCTTTGCTACACCCTTATATTAAATTAGAAGTTACCACGGCAATGATTATTAGTACCGTAATTGCACTTCTTTTCGAATATGTTCGCTTACGTGATGCAAAAGCAGTGATGAATAGCTTTATGCTGTTCTTTGAAGGGATGGGTAAGCAATTTGTCTTAGTGGTCTCGTTAATTGTGTCTGGTGAGTTCTTTGCTAATGGTTTACTTAAAAGTGGTGCCGTCGATACGCTAATTAGTTCTGCTCAAGATGCAGGTTTCGGCATTGCCGCAATGATCATTGTAATGAGTGCCATTCTTGCATTAGCGGCCTTTTTAATGGGATCTGGTAATGCAGCATTCTTTTCATTTGCAGCTTTAACACCAAAAATTGCCGCTTTCTTAAAAGTAGATGTCATTACCTTAATTTTACCAATGCAAATAATGACTAGCTTTGGTCGTACTGTTTCTCCCATTACAGCTGCCATTGTCGCCATTGCAGGTATTGCAAATGTCTCACCTTTCCAAATAGTTAAACGTACTGCCATTCCTATGGCTGTCGCTGCTATTGTGAACTTAGCAATGACATTCTGGTTTTTATATTCCTAATTAAGTTGTGTTACCCCTTGCCCTTAAACTCATTTACTCCTGAGTTTAAGGGGTTTTTTCTTATCATTGACTGTAACCTTTGATTGAAATAATTAACGCCAACACCAACTTTACTCAGGCTATTTATAAAAAATAAATAGCCTGTTTATTTATCTATTCATCTCTTTTTTAACCACTATCATTTGTCGATTAAACTGACTTAGCACTTGTTTCAACTTCATATCTAGATATACTTTTGCGCAACATTCATCTGCAAATGAACATTATGAAAAAAATAATTATTGTTATAATCGCACTACTTGCCTTCGGTTCTATCGGTGGTGTTTTCCTTGCGGGCTTAAATATCTATACACGCTCCACAACCCCCATAGAAACAGAACAAACTCAACCTGAAACATCACCTGCACAGCAATTTCCAGCTATCCCAGACAGCTCACCTTCTGCTAAATAAATGAGGTCGCACCGTGGAATACGATTACTTTGTTACACCCAAATGGCTATTTGAACATCAACATAACACTGATGTTGTGATCCTTGATGTCAGCGCACCTATGCCAACTCAACAGATTGACTATCAAGCACTTTACCTTGAACGTCATATTCCACATGCTCATTTTTTTAATCTCGATGAAATCGCAGATAAAACGACAACATTGCCACATATGTTGCCATCTGATGCGCTCTTTTCAGAAACGCTAACGCAATTAGGTATCTCTAATACCACAACTGTTATTCTTTACGATCAAGGCAACTTATTTTCCGCACCTAGAGGTTGGTGGACATTAACAACTCTAGGTTGTCGTAATGTGCGCATTCTTGCTGGTGGTCTGCAAGCATGGGTTGATGCTGGATTTGCTATAGAACAAGGTGAAGCTATCAAGACACCAGCACAATCTCCATTTGTAGTTGAACGTCACGCTCAACGTTATGCCAATAAACAACAACTTCTTGATAATCTAGCGACAAAGCAAAAACAGATGGTTGATGCACGTTCTGCAGATCGCTTTTATGGTAGAGCACCAGAACCCCGCCCAGGTTTGCGCAGTGGACATATCCCCGGTAGTAAAAATGTGCCTTGGAATGAATTAGTTATAGATGGGCAATTAAAAGATAAAACTGAATTAAAGCAAATATTTGAACAGGCCGGTGTTGATTTATCACAACCCATTATTGTTACCTGTGGCTCAGGTATGACTGCAGCAATTTTATTTTTAGCATTAACCGTATTAGGTTGCCAATCCATCGCACTTTATGACGGCTCTTGGGCGCAATGGGGTGCTGAAAGTGCCCTTCCCTGTGAATGCTGATTTAATCAATCCTCGCTTTAAAAAGTAAACCCGCATTACGCGGGTTTATTATCAATATCTATTTGGTGTGAAGGCATTAACTTGCAAATATTTTTGCAAGATAGAGCACTACAATGGCACCAATCACAGCGACAACAAAGCTACCGAAATTAAATCCATCCACTTTACCTTTGCCAAAGAAGCTACTAATTGCACCACCGACAACCGCACCTACAATACCAAGAATACAAGTCCATATCAGACCAATATCATAAGAGCCTGGCATTAAGAATTTCGCCAAAATACCTGCGATTAAACCAAAGATAATCCAAGCAAGAATTCCCATATTTCCCCCTAAAATAGTCATGATATAAACAACATACCTAAAAAATGTCACTTATTGAGTGTAAGTCGAAAAAGTGATTTTTTCCAATTATTAGAAATAAATTACACAATATTTAGGATAAATAGATGGATTGTTTCTTAATGAATAAAAAAATAGCGCTGATTAATTAGCACTATTTTTTATTGGATAAGATTATTTTTAAACTACAGAGCCTCTATTGCCACTGCAATTTCTGGCGACGTTTTTAATGTTCTAATTTGTCTAAATAACTCATCAGCTTCTGGATACTCTTTGCGTAAATAACTAAACCACTGTTTAATGCGTGATGCATGATAAATTGTCGTATCACCACGCTTTTCTAAACGAACATAGCGCTTTAATAATTCAATCACCTCAGACCAAGGCATCCTTGTCTCTATGCCTTTAACAACACGGCTTAAGTTAGGTGTATTCATTGCACCACGGCCAATCATTATCGCATCACAACCTGTTGTGGCTAAACAGGCCAATGCATCTTCACGGTTCCAAATTTCACCATTGGCAATCACAGGTATTGAGAGCCTTTGGCGAATATCACCAATGGCCTGCCAATTGATTTTTTCAGCATTATAGCCATCTTCTTTTGTTCTGCCATGTACTGTGATTTCTGTTGCACCACCTTGTGCTACGGCATCAGCAATTTCATAACTATATGCAGAAGAATCCCAACCAAGTCTGACTTTTACTGATACGGGCAATTCTAAAGGTACTGCATTACGCATTGCTTTAGTTGCTTGATAAATAGTTTCTGGCTGTTTTAAAAGTGAAGCACCACCACCACTACCATTAACCGTTTTTGAAGGGCAACCACAGTTTAAATCAACACCCCAAGAGCCTAACGATACGGCTCTAAACGCATTTTCAGCCAACCATTGGGGATGTTGTCCTAATAATTGTACTCGCACTAATGTTCCGCTTTTTGTGCGACTTTCTGTATGTAATTCAGGACATAAGCGATAAAAAGCTTTTGTTGGCAGTAATGAATCAACAACACGCACAAACTCTGTAATACAGAGATCGTAATCGTTAATCGAAGTGAGTAATTCTCTCACAAGGGGGTCTAAAACCCCCTCCATTGGCGCTAATAGAACTCGCACTTTTTAACCTCAAAACTCTTTTCTAGCTTTTGACCAAGGGCTTTGATTATCACTACTTTCATCACTTTTACGTGAACGACGAGGCCCTAATTTACCAGTACGTGAGCCATCTTTATTACGGTAGTTTTCTTTGCTTTTATGACGACCGCCTTCTTTACTGCCTTCGTTGTCATTCTCTTTACGAGCATTATTACGATTATCTTTGCCACGAATATCTGCACGTCCATGACCACCGCCACTTCTGCGTGGGGCATTATTTTTTGGCTTCTTATGCAATGGAGCAGCTTTAATCGAAGGATCAGGATCGTAACCATCTAACGCTAAACGTGGAATTTCACGTTTTAATAGACGCTCAATATCAGCTAATAATCCATGCTCATCAACACAAACCAATGAAATAGCTTTACCGGTTGCGGCTGCTCGACCTGTTCGACCAATACGGTGAACATAATCTTCTGCAACTTGTGGTAATTCAAAATTGACAACATAAGGCAGTTGGTCAATATCAAGGCCACGAGCCGCAATATCGGTTGCCACCAGCGCTTTTAATTTACCATCTTTAAAGTCAGCTAAAGCACGAGTTCTCGCACCTTGACTTTTATTGCCATGAATAGCTGCTGATTTGATACCATCAGCATTTAAATGTTCAGCAAGCTTATTAGCACCGTGCTTTGTACGTGTAAAAATAAGCACTTGTGACCAGTTTTCTAAGCCAATTAAATGTGACAACAACTCTGTTTTACGTTTTTTATCCACTAAATGGACATATTGATCAACAGATTCAGCCGCTGAATTTTTTGGTGCAACAGAAATACTCACAGGATTATTTAACAGCGAGTTGGCAAGTCCTGTGATCTCTTTAGAGAATGTTGCAGAGAACAATAAATTTTGACGTTTTTTAGGTAATTTATTGATCACACGGCGAATATCATGAATAAAGCCCATATCTAACATACGATCAGCTTCATCAAGCACTAAGACTTCAACACGAGAAAGATCAACCGCATTTTGATGTTCAAGGTCGAGTAAACGTCCTGGCGTTGCTATCAATACATCAACACCACCGCGCAATTTCATCATTTGTGGGTTAATACTCACACCACCAAAAACCACAAGTGAACGGATTGGCAAGTAACGGCTATAAGCTTTCACATTCTCAGCAATCTGCGCCGCGAGTTCACGGGTTGGCGTTAAAATTAGCGCTTTAACTGGTTGACGACCTTTAGTTTTTTCTGCAGATTGAGCTAACTTTTCCAAGATCGGCAATGTAAACGCCGCCGTTTTTCCTGTCCCTGTTTGCGCACTGGCTAATACGTCTTTACCCGCCAAAATCGGCTCAATCGCCTGTTGTTGAATAGGGGTTGGGGTTTTATACCCTTGTTCATCAATAGCGCGGAGAAGCGCCTCACTTAAACCAAGCGATGTAAAATCGGTCAAAACAGTAGTCTCCTACAACCAGAACGTATAACACGGTGATTGAAATTAAAAATGACGGGCTTTCATGCTGTCAATCTATAGGTATTATTACTCTATAGGTACTATCATTTAGTCGGTAAGACAGTGATGAAAGAGAATGAACCTTGTTAGGTTAACCTAATAACCCCTATTTTAACAGTTTTTGCTATATTCAGAATACAAAAATAATTTTCAATAATAGATAGCGTTTTTTTTATTACAAAACATATTACAAAACACCTTTATTTGATTATTTATTACAAAATTTCCCTATTGTTCAATATCATCTAATATAATACTCCTTGTTATCGCTGTTTTTAATATCATTGGTTTTGTTACATTTTACTTAAGTAAGGTATCTTCTATTATGTCAGAAACCCATCAGAAGACGACTCGTGGTGAACTAGCAAAACGACAATTATTGGAAGCGGCATGTGAGATCTTTGGTAAAAATGGCCCTGATGCCGCCACCACACGCCAAATTGCACAAGCTGCTCAACAAAATATTGCCGCTATCGCTTATTATTTTGGTTCTAAAGAAGGGTTGTATCTCGCCGTTGCACAACATATTGCTGATCTTATCCGTCTTGATTTTGAACCAACCGTTGCCATTATTGACGAATTTCTTGAACAACCCAATCCCACAGAGCATTTACCATTGCTACAAACGCTGATCACAGATAGCTTTTTACAATATGCTCAACTGGTACTTGATAAAGCCAATATTCATATTAGTCGTATCATGGCAAGAGAACAGCTTGTTCCTACCGAAGCGTATTCCCTTATCCACCAGCAAGCATTATCACCACTTTTAACTCGTGTGAATAAATTATTAGCTATCTATATTGGTTTAGATCACACACTTCCGACGACAATGCTACACACTCACGCTATTTTAGGAGAAGTGCTATCATTTCGTTTAGTGAGAGAAACCATTCTAAGACAAACTGGATGGGATAGAATTGGTAAGAATGAATATCAAATTATCTCTAATACTTTAAAAACACATATTACGTTATTACTCAATGGATTAAGAGAGATTTACACTCACCCACATCATGCATAAATAGAGTTATTATGAAAACTAAAAAAATCAGTTTCTTTATCATCTTAATGATTATTATCGGTGTTATTGCAGGTATCTATTATTACGAAGAAAACAAAGAGTCTGAATTAGTACTCTATGGTAATGTCGATATACGTACTGTTAACCTGAGTTTTCGTGTTGCAGGCAAATTAGATTCATTACTCGTTGATGAAGGTGCCCCAGTCAAACAAGGGCAATTGTTAGGAAAGCTTGATGATGCCCCCTATCGTAATGCACTAAATAAAGCTTATGGTGAGCGTGATAGTGCTATTGCTGCATTAGCGTTAATGGAAGCTGGTTATCGCAGTGAAGAAATTGCACAAGCCCAATCTGACGTGTCATTAAAACAGGCAGCTTGGCAATATGCCGACAACTTTTATAAACGCCAGCAAGATTTGGCTAACCGAAAGGTAATTTCAGCCAATGATTTAGATAGCGCGAGAAATAATCGCAATCAAGCAGCTGCGGCCTTAAAAGCAGCCCAAGATAAATTAAATCAATATCAAAATGGTTATCGAAAAGAAGATATTGATGCTGCTAAAGGGCAAGTTATGCAGGCAAAAGCCGCCGTTGCTCAAGCGGAGTTAAACCTTCAAGACACACAGTTAGTCTCACCTTCACAAGGTACAGTATTAACAAGGGCCGTTGAACCAGGCACTATCTTATCTGCTGGTAATCCCGTATTTACAGTGTCTTTGACTAACCCAGTTTGGGTTAGGGCGTATATTAGTGAAACCCACTTAAGTGAAGCAATCCCTAATAGAGAAGTCTATCTCTACACTGATGGGCGCAAAGATAAGCCTTATCATGGCACTATCGGTTTTATTTCACCGACAGCAGAATTTACGCCAAAGAGTGTCGAAACACCGGAATTAAGAACTGACTTAGTTTATCGACTCCGCGTTGTTGTGACGGATGCTGACGATGCATTACGCCAAGGAATGCCCGTGACTTTAAAATTTGCACCCACTCATTAAGTGGGAGGCGAAATGGAACACACTGATTACACTATCGAACTACAAGGCGTTGAAAAACGCTTTACCGGACTAGAAAGCCCGGCGGTTTCTGCATTAACAGCCACCATAACGGGTGGCTCTGTCACAGGTTTAGTCGGCCCAGATGGTGCAGGTAAAACCACATTAATTCGTATGCTTGCTGGGCTATTAAAACCAGATGCAGGTGATATTCGTATTTTAGGAATGGAACCGCAAAAACAAAGCGTGGATGTCCGAGCCATTCTTGGCTATATGCCTCAAAAATTTGGTCTCTATGAAGATTTAACGGTGTTAGAAAACCTTAATCTTTATGCTGATTTAAAAAATGTTATCGGTGAAGAGCGCAAAAAAGTTTATCAACAGTTGCTCTCTTTTACCGATCTCACACGCTTTACCTCTCGCCTTGCAGGTAATCTTTCAGGAGGTATGAAACAGAAACTGGGACTAGCTTGTACTTTGTTAGGTAGCCCTAAAGTCTTGCTACTTGATGAGCCAGGCGTCGGCGTTGATCCCATTGCACGCCGTGAGCTTTGGCAAATGGTACATGCCTTAGCCAGTGATGGTATGTTGATACTGTGGAGTACCTCTTATCTTGATGAAGCAGAACAATGTAAAAACATTCTCTTACTTAATAAAGGAGAGTTACTTTATAGTGGTATTCCACAAGACTTAACAGCGAAAATGGCAGGTCGTTCTTTTCTGCTTGATGTTGAAGGCCATCAGCGAAGAAAAGTATTACAACAAGCTATTATTCAACCCCAAGTGACAGATGGTGTTATTCAAGGACAATCGGTTCGTTTGATATTGAAAAAACAAAGTAATCAATCCGAATTACTCAACGCCCTGGGTAAACCTGATGCTAAACTTATTCCAGCAACACCGCGCTTTGAAGATGCTTTTATTGATTTATTAGGAGGTGGTCCTTCTCATAAATCTGAATTAGCTGAAATTATGCCTCAAATCCCTCCCGCCCCCAATGAGACCGTTATTGAAGCACAGCAACTAACCAAAATGTTTGGTCAATTTGCGGCAACCGATCACGTTGATTTTCAAGTTAAACGAGGTGAAATTTTTGGGTTATTGGGGCCTAATGGTGCAGGAAAATCGACAACCTTTAAAATGATGTGTGGTTTATTAGTTCCCACCAGCGGTAAAGCGCTGGTATTAGGTATGGACTTAAAAGAGAGCTCAGGTAAAGCTCGCCAACATTTAGGTTATATGGCACAAAAATTCTCACTTTATGGCAACCTTAAAGTGGGACAAAACTTGAAATTCTTCTCTGGTGTTTATGGCTTACACGGCAAACAACAGCGAGATAAAATCAACGATATGATAACTGCCTTTGGTTTACAACCAATGGTAAATCAAATCACTGAAACCTTACCTTTAGGTTATAAGCAGCGCCTTGCTCTTGCATGCTCATTGATGCATGAACCCGATATTCTCTTTTTAGATGAACCCACATCAGGTGTTGATCCCTTAACACGACGAGAATTTTGGCTACATATTAATGGCATGGTTGATAAAGGAGTAACCGTAATGGTGACCACTCACTTTATGGACGAAGCAGAATATTGTGATCGTATTGGTTTAGTTTATCGCGGAAAAATTATTGCTGCAGGAGAACCAGATTCGCTCAAAAAAATGGTTGCCAGCGACGATAATCCAACACCTTCAATGGAAGATGCGTTTATAGGTTTAGTGTTGGATTACGATAAAAAACTTGAACGTGAAAATGATAAAGGGAGCGAAAAACATGCGTAATTCAGCTCAATCCTCTCATGCCCGTTTTTCTTGGCGACGTTTGTTCGCGTTATGTTTAAAAGAAACAAAACAGATCACCCGTGATCCCAGTAGCGCCCTCATCGCTTTTGTGATCCCCCTCACTTTGTTGTTTATTTTTGGCTACGGTATTAACTTGGATTCGAGTAAGTTAAATATTGGCATTTTGACTAATCAACAAAGCCAACCTGCACAAGAGCTCGTTTACACTTTTACCAATTCACCGTATATCAACGCAACTATTAGCGATAATCGACAATTATTGATCGATAAAATGCAAGCAGGACAAATTCGGGGCATTGTGGTTATTCCTGTGAACTTTGCTGAATTACTGACCCGACAAGACACCCAAGCACCCATTCAGGTGATCACCGATGGCAGTGAGCCTAACACTGCAAACTTTGTACAAGCCTATACCAAAGGGGTTTGGCAAATCTGGCTACAACAACAAGCTATCAGCAAGGGGATTGATACTACACCACTAATTGAAGTAGAACCGCGCTATTGGTTTAACCCTGCAGCAATTAGTCAGCACTATATTATTCCGGGGGCCGTTACTATTATTATTACCGTTGTCGGCGCAATTCTCACTTCGTTAGTAATAGCTCGTGAATGGGAACGTGGCACAATGGAAGCCTTACTTTCAACCCAAATCACACGTACCGAGCTCTTACTTTCAAAACTTATTCCTTACCAAGTTTTAGGCAGTTTTGTCATGGTACTGTGCATGGTGGTAACCGTCTTTGTGTTAGGAGTACCTTATCGAGGATCACTTTGGATTTTAGGGGGGATCACCTCGCTCTTTTTAGCCACTGCCTTAGGTATGGGATTACTCATTTCAACACTGACTCGCAATCAATTTAATGCCGCCATGATCGCCCTAAATGCTGCCTTTTTACCTGCGATTATGTTGTCGGGTTTTGTGTTTGAAATTGATAGCATGCCATTTTTTATTCAGGTGGTGACTTATTTCATTCCTGCACGTTATTTTGTCAGTAGCTTACAAACGCTATTTTTAGCAGGCGATATTCCATTGATATTAATATTAGATATGTGGTTGCTGATCGTTTCTGCCCTATTTTTTATTGGCTTAACTGCATTAACAACACGACGTCGATTAGATTAAAGGGAGAGTATTTATGTTTTATCGTCTTCTCACCCTAATAATGAAAGAGCTACAGTCATTATTACAAGAGCCTCAGACTCGTATTATTTTGATATTACCTGTTATCTTTCAAATGATCTTATTTCCTTTTGCCGCAACATTAGATGTTACCAATGCCTCTATCGCAATTTTTGATGAGGATAATGGTAAACAATCTATTGAGTTAACCCAACGTATTGCCAAAGCGAGTGCATTTTCTCAAACATTATTACTAAAAAATGAACATGAAATAAAAGAGACCATTGATAATCGTAAAGCTCTTTTGTTGGTTCGGTTTCCACAAAACTTTAGTGCTAATTTAGAAAGCCAAATCCCTGTTAAATTGCAATTAATCTTAGATGGACGAAATTCTAACAGTGCGCAAATTGCAGCTAATTATGTACAACAAATCGTACAAAATTATCAAGCTGAATTAGCAGGGCATACACCGTCTTTACTGAATAAAACAGAACTTATTGTTCGTAATTGGTATAACCCAAATTTAAATTATAAATGGTTTATTGTGCCCTCATTAGTAGCATTGATTATCACCATTGGCGTGATGATAGTCACTTCACTTTCTGTTGCTAGAGAGCGAGAGCAAGGTACCTTGGATCAACTACTAGTTTCCCCTCTATCAACATGGCAAATTTTTGTGGGTAAAGCGGTTCCGGCAATGGTTGTTGCCGCCATTCAAGGCTCTATTGTATTGATTATAGGTATATTTTGTTATCAAATACCCTTTTCAGGTTCATTATTATTGTTTTACTTTACCATGCTAATTTATGGTTTATCGCTGGTGGGTTTTGGATTATTAATATCAGCATTAAGTTCGACACAACAACAGGCTTTTATTGGTGTTTTTGTGTTTATGATGCCAGCCGTTTTATTATCAGGTTATATTTCTCCCGTAGAAAACATGCCAGTTTGGCTACAACATGCCACATGGATAAACCCAATTCGTCATTTCACCGATATTACAAAACAGATTTACCTTAAAAATGCAGATATCACAGTAATATGGCACAGTTTATGGCCTTTATTAGTGATTACAGCAGGCACAGGCTCCTTTGCGTATTATCTTTTTCAAAGGAAGATTGCTTAAAATCTGTACTTTGATAACTAACTCTAATAGACTGATCCCAAAGAAAAAAACCAATAGGCATGCAATATGCAAATCAGTAAACTACGACTTGAAAATTATGGTGTTTTTACTGATGCTGAATTCACGCTAGCAACAAAAGAGGGTAGCGAGGACGGTTCTAATATTACAGTGTTTATTGGTAATAATGGTTCAGGTAAAACCAGTATTTTAGATGCGATCGCAACAGGTTTGAGTTGGTTTGTAGCAAAGTTGGAAAATAAAGAAGCTAAAGGTAATTTTGCAAACAAATCTAAAATAAATTTATCAGCAAATTACTGTTCTATTTCTTTTGAAAAAAGAAACCAATCATTTGTTAGCCCCAATAAAGTTATTCCATCCATGCATCCAGATGATTTATCTTTAAAACTAAAAACCGTACGTAATGCTATTGAAGATGATAATAATCATAATAAATGCGAAGACTCAGATATAATCTCTTTTACCACACATTTTCGTGGTGCTCTGGTGCCAATATTAAAATCTAAAAGAAATTTTCCTATTGCTGCCTACTATGGTGCAACTCGCCATACTTATGACTCAACAATCAATAGTGCAATTCAGCCTAATAATAGCCATCAATTTGACATTTTATCCGCCTATAAAGGGCTTTAGAGGCTAAAACAGATTATGCTGATTTCTTTGCTTGGCTTCGTTATCGGGAAGATGTAGAGAATGAAACGGCTCCTCACACTAGCATTATGAAGTTGCTAGAAAAACATACCGATGTAAACAGTGAAATCTATCAAAGTATGTTGGCTGAGCAGAAAAAACTGCAAGATAAAGCACTAACTGCTGTACGTGAAGCCATTAAAATTTTCTTATCTGATGATAGTTCTGCGATTGAAAATATCTATATTGAGCGTACGCCCGATCTTTCCATGAAAGTGGTAAAAGACGGTATACATTTCTCTATTGATCAACTCTCTTCCACTCACTCCACTTATGGATGAATGTGAGACTGAATTAAAGTTTTCAATTAGTGGTAGAGTTAATGGTGTAACTTCCCGTGCTGAAAAGGCAATTGAAATATTAAATTTAGGCTCTAGCACTCATCCCAATAACTTATTAATCAATAAAAGAAAAAACGCTATTGAGCAAATCCTCTTTATTAATAGAATTAATCCTAGTGAAGGATTAGAAGATGACGATTTACTTAATGATTTAATTGTAGAGCTAGCAAAGCCTAATGATGATGGAAAACTAGAAAGTTTTTCACCCATTATTATCAATATATTGAAACAGCGATTAGATTAACGATAAGGGTATTTTTATGACTCCTTTTATTTCTGGTATTAACATTCTCTTTGTTGCGGGTTTTGGCCCAATTACTCGCGATAATGCACAAAGCCAAACATTTTATAAAGATGTGCTTAATCTGCCATTAAAACCAATGGAAGGTAACAGTGATTATTTATCGATATCAGAAAGTGAATTAAAAGGCGTTCAACATTTTGCACTGTGGCCTTTAGAGCAGGCAGCTATGTCTTGCTTTGGCAAAAATAAATGGGCTGACTCTCTGCCAGTGCCACAATACTGGGTTGAATTTGAGGTGGAGGATATTGATAGTGCAACTCAAACTTTAAAACAAAAAGGCTATCAATTGTTAGTTGATAATCATGTTGAACCTTGGGGACAAACAGTTACTCGCTTATTGAGTCCTGAAGGCGCTTTAATCGGTTTAACTATTACACCTTGGTTGCGAGATAATTAAACTTTATTCTATTTAAATTGTGTGCAACAGAAAAATTCTCTTAACAAAAACACAAAAAAAATCCCACAACTTATAAAGTTATGGGATTTATTTTTTATGCTGTTTTTAAACTACGTTTATCCGCAGATACCGTTAAAATTAACGACGATCGCCTAAAATACGCAGTAACATTAAGAACAGATTGATGAAATCTAAATAAAGCGTTAATGCACCCATAATTGAGTAACGGCGCATATTTTCTTTATCTTCTTGATTAATCTCATTACCCATGTCTTTTAATTTTTGTGTGTCGTAAGCAGTTAAACCTGCGAAAATTAACACACCTGCGTAAGAGATAACCATGCTCATCATTGAGCTTTGCATAAAGATATTAACGATAGATGCAATAATGATACCGATAAGCCCCATAAACAGGAAGCTACCCATCCCCGTTAAGCTACGCTTAGTGGTGTAACCGTAAATGCTTAATGCACCAAACATTGCCGCACAAATAAAGAATGTGCTCGCAATTGAAGATGCAGTATAAAGCAGTAATACACTTGAGATAGTCACACCCGTTAGCACGGAATAGAGCATAAATAATGAGGTTGCCATTGCGCCACTCATTTTATGGACCATACCTGATAACACGAAAACTAACCCTAATTGAGCAATGATCAGACCAAAGAAGACGATCTTGCTTGAGAAAATCATTGATAATAATGCTTCGCTTGATGCAACGTAAAATGCAACAAACGCAGTTAATAGCAGACCTACAGTCATCCAACCATAAACCTGAGCCATAAAGGTTTGTAGGCCAGAACCTGTGCGCTGTACGATTGAATCATTTGAACGTGAAAATCGATCCATGATGATTACCCTTTAATCATAGTGATAACGTTAGGTTTAACGATAACGTTTATTTCAGTAAAGAGCCCATTATGGACTCATTAGAATTTAATTTTATCACACTGATTTTACATTTCCATGAAATAAACCGTATGAAATGTCATCACAAAATAAATTTAGGTAAAGTAATGTAGCGATTAATTGAGCGTAATGATTTATTCCCAACGCTCGGCTGAATCATAATCACTTTGACGCGCATCGACCCATCTATTTTTATTTTCAGAGAGCCCTTCTTTTTTCCAAAATGGCGCGCGTGTTTTTAAGAAATCCATAATAAATTCAGCAGATTCAAACGCGCTATTACGATGGGAACTAGTGACCCCCACAAACACTATTTCTTCACCAATATTCAATGTGCCCACTCGGTGAATAACACTGACTCGTTGTAAAGGCCAACGACCTCGTGCTTCATTAACAATATCATTAAGCGCCTTTTCAGTCATACCTGGATAATGTTCAAGTGTGAGCGTACTTACTTCATCCCCTAAATTGTGATTACGCACTTTCCCTGTAAAGGTCACAACTGCGCCATCACTGTCACACTCAGAAAGCCATTGGTATTCATCACCAACACTAAAATTTTCGGTTTGTACTGAAATACGAGTTGATGCGCTCATTTTATCCTCCTGTAACAGGTGGGAAAAAGGCGATTTCATCACCATCATTAATAATGTGAGAACCTTGAACAAAGGATTGGTTTACTGCCGAGAGTAACTTGCCATCTTCTAACGCCAGTAACCAACGTTCACCTTTGGTAATTAATGCCTTACGCAAATCGTCTACTGTGTGGTATTCACAATCTAATTCAAGAGAATCAACACCGACTAACTCACGGACTTGAGCAAAAAAGAGAACTTTAATCATGCTTCCACCTTAAAGTGACCAGATTTGCCACCTGTTTTTTCTAATAAACGTACAGGCCCTATCACCATATCTTTTTGAACCGCTTTACACATATCATAAATCGTTAACGCAGCTACCGATGCCGCAGTTAATGCTTCCATCTCAACCCCTGTTTTACCGGTTAAACGACAAACAGATTCAATGCGTACACGATTAGATTCAGTGAGTGCTTCTAAACGCACTTCAACTTTAGTTAATAACAGCGGATGACATAACGGGATTAATTCCCACGTTCTTTTTGCTGCTTGAATACCTGCAATTCTTGCTGTCGCAAATACATCACCTTTATGGTGTTTACCTTCGGTGATCATACTTAATGTTTCTGCTGACATTTCAACAAAGGCTTCAGCACGCGCTTCTCGCACTGTTTCAGCTTTAGCGCTAACATCTACCATGTGAGCTTCACCGGCAGCATTAATATGAGTTAGTTGAGACATGCACAACTCCTGAAATTAACGAAATAACAGAGCGAAAAACTACCCACCAATAACAGATAAGTTCGGTGTAATACCGCTATCACCTTGATGAAGAAAATGGGTTTCTCGTTTATGAAGAAGGCCACCCTGAATACGCTGTTGTAATGCCTCTTGTTGACTATCATCAGCAAGTAGGTCACGTAACGGAATACCATTTTCACCAAATAGGCAAAGATGGAGATTACCAATAGCTGAAACACGTAAACGGTTACAGGTTAGGCAAAAGTCTTTCTCATAAGGCATGATCAGACCAATTTCACCTTGATAATCAGGATGGGTAAATACTTGAGCAGGCCCGTCACTACGGGCGCGAGGAATTTGTAACCAACCTTCATTGAGTAAGCGCTGGCGAATAACTTCACCAGACAAATGAAAGCGGTTGAAAATATCACTACCGTCACCAGTTTCCATTAATTCAATAAAGCGCAGCTGAATAGGCCTATCTTTGATCCAATTAAGAAAATCAGGAAGATTTTTATCATTCACATTGCGCATCAACACAACGTTAACTTTGACTTTTTCGAACCCTGCGGTAAATGCAGCATCAATACCTTCCATCACTTGGCTAAATTTATCTTGTCCAGTAATAGCGTGGAATTGACGAGGATCGAGACTATCAACACTCACATTAATCGCACTCAAACCCGCGTCACGCCATTGTGCAACATCTCGTGATAAACGATAACCATTGGTTGTCACTGCGATTTTTTTAATTGCGGCATTATCTTTGATTGTCGCGATAATATCAGTAAAATCGCGGCGCATTGTCGGTTCACCACCCGTTAAGCGGATTTTTTCTGTCCCTAATGCGGCAAAAGATTGTGTCAGTCTGCTGATTTCATCTAATGAAAGAAATGATTTATGACCGTTAGGCTTATAACCATTAGGCAGGCAATAAGTACAACGGAAATTGCACACGTCTGTAATTGAAAGACGTAAATAGAAAAACTTGCGGGAAAACGCATCAACGAGTTGTTGCATAATAACACCTTTCCAAATCGGGAGATGCAGACATTTCTACCTTGCACCCTGGTGACTTGCTTCGTCACGGCCAGAACATCATATCTTGTCAATACACGACTTAGACGTTAAGGCTAGGAGTTTATCTTTACCTGTTTTTCACAGGTTTCTAATACCTATATATTTATTGTGGATTCTACCTGCTAATTATGTAAAAAGCGAATAATGTTTTCGCTATATAATTTATAATACAACGACTTACAACACTTTAGTCACGCTAATAACATAAACAAAAACACTTTCATTGGTTAAATATTAGGCTACCAAAAGTGAAATTAAACTAGGAATGTGATGAAATCACGTCGTGATCATAGGCTTAAAATTTAATTGTGATAAATTAGCGGCAAATTTTTAAAGATGAGTAGAACAAATATGCGAAATCGCACGCTAAGTGATTTAGATCGTGTTGTTGCCCTTGGTGGTGGTCATGGCCTTGGACGTGTGCTTTCAGCACTCTCCTACTTAGGCTCTCGCCTTACTGGTATTGTCACAACAACAGACAATGGCGGTTCTACTGGCCGTATTCGTCAAGAAGAAGGCGGCATTGCATGGGGTGATATGCGCAATTGTATTAATCAATTAATTACTGAGCCTTCTGTTGCTTCTGCAATGTTTGAATACCGTTTTTCTGGTACAGGTGAACTGGCTGGACATAATTTAGGAAATTTAATGCTAAAAGCGTTAGATAACTTAAGTGTTCGACCTTTAGAAGCGATTAATCTTATTCGTGGATTATTAAGAGTCAATGCGCATCTTATTCCTATGTCTGAACAAGCCGTTGACCTAATGGCAATAGACGACCAAGGTAATGAGATTTATGGTGAAGTTAACGTTGATATTTTGCCTAAGATCCCACAAAAACTTGATCTTTATCCTAAAGTACCAACGACAAGAGAAGCCATTGAGGCCATTGAGCAAGCGGATCTTATCTTAATTGGCCCTGGTAGTTTTTTTACCAGTTTAATGCCTTTGTTATTATTGCCAGAGCTTGCACAAGCATTACGCCGCAGCAGTGCAACAACAATTTACATTGGTAATTTAGGCAAAGAATTAAGCCCTGCGGCTGCCAGTATGACGATGTCTGATAAAATTGCCATGATGGAGAATTATATTGGTTTACAAACAATAGATGCGGTGATTATTAGCCCTGAAACACAATATGAATCGATGAAAGGTCGATTAATTGTACAAGCTCAATTGGAAGCCAAAGATATTCCTTATCGTCACGATCGCCACTTATTAGGTAAAGCTATTGAGTTAACACTGCAGCAATTAGGGCAACGTAACACATCAGCTCAAGCCGTTAAATAAAATTCAACACCTAACTTAACAGCCTAATTTCACTAAACAAACCGCATCTGTAATAAACAGAAAATGCGGTTTGTTTGTTGATAAAAACGTAATATTACTATTGGTTTTCAGCGCATTATTAACTATTAAGGTGTTTTAACGTAATACGTTGGCTGATGGTTTCTTCAATTTCAGAAAGTGTCATTGGTATGTCGTTTTTCATTAAACCGAGGCCAGCCACAGTTCGAGAGAAAGATGTTAAATCCAATGGCGGTAAATCCATTATCCAGTTTTCTTCTGTTGCCAACGTGTCTTCTGCATTAAGAATATTTTGTATAACATCCGTAAAAGCTTGATGAGAAGAAACCCAATCTTGATCACCACTCGCCCAAAACCAACGCGCCGCAATAAAGTTTTTCCACATATCTTCCCAGCCATCGTAAATTCGACGTAACATTGAGGCACTCATTAGTGACCATGTTTGTGCTTCTTGCTGGGTAATATAACCTTGCTGACACCCTTCTAAACAGAGCTTGTTAAAACGGCAGAGATCCCAAATAAGATATTTCACATGTTGAATATTCATGCGATTAGTGCTCATCATATCGATTTGCCATAAACGCTCGTTTTTATCATGTTCTGTTAACTCTGAAAGCAAAATATCATTTTTTAATGATTGAATATCTTCCTCTTTACCTTCTAAAATCTGATCGCGCAATTGGTAAAAATCATTGGTATGGCCTTGGGTGAGTAACCAAAACAGTTGATAGACTAAATCCCAACGATCGTTAATTCCCCAGCCTGCAGATAATCCACCATCATCTTTGCCTTGGTCATACTCGTTATATGCCCATTCATTCATCACAGCGTAAGGTGCTGCTACATATAATCCCCATTCATGAGGTAATAATTGATCTGTTGTATTTTCTGCCTCAGATAAAATGGGCTCCTGCCCTGCTGTTGATGGTTTTGATAATTCACTATCTTGTACAGCAAATTTGCGTAACCATTTAAAAAGCAAAATAAGAAGAATAACACCAATAATGACCCCTGCAGAGCCGGGAAACCCTGCATAAACATAACCACTCATTCACTGTCCTTAATATCTTTTTTATCTTTGTAAATAATTGACGCTTGTTTGTGGTGATATTTAAACAGTTGAACGCCATTAAGGGAATATAAAACTAGGGAAAAAGTGAAAGATAAAAGGGAAAAAGGGATAATCCGGAGTAAATATACAGATATCCCTTTATTGTGTTGGTTTAAATTCTATTATTAAGAGTTCGCAATAAATTGAGCACGCAACGCTTGTAGTTTATCTCGCGTACTTGCGGCTTTTTCAAACTCAAGATCTTTGGCATGTTGGTACATTTCAGCTTCTAAACGCTGGATCTCTTTTTCCAATTCAGCAGTCGATAATAGTGGGTAATTTTCATGAATATCTTTTGCTTTATGCCCTTTCTTGTTACGACCTTGAGAAGGCTGACCAATCTTAAGAATATCCCCCACTTTCTTGTTTAACCCTTTAGGTACAATGCCATGTTCAAGGTTAAATTGTTGCTGTTTCTCACGACGACGTTCAGTTTCACCAATTGCTTTCGCCATTGAGTCCGTAATTCTATCGCCATATAAAATTGCTTTACCTTCAAGGTTACGAGCCGCACGACCGATAGTCTGAATTAATGAACGCTCTGAACGCAAGAAACCTTCTTTATCTGCATCCAAAATGGCCACCAAAGAGACCTCTGGCATATCCAACCCCTCTCGGAGTAAGTTGATACCGACTAATACATCAAACTCACCAAGGCGCAAATCACGAATAATTTCAACACGTTCAACAGTATCGATATCAGAGTGTAAATAGCGAACTCGCTCACCATGCTCTTCTAAATATTCTGTTAAATCTTCTGCCATCCGTTTTGTTAATGTGGTAACCAATACACGTTCATTTTTCTCAGCACGAATGCGAATTTCAGAAAGCAAATCATCAACTTGTGTAGCAACTGGTCGCACTTCAACAATCGGATCAAGTAAGCCTGTTGGTCTTACAACTTGTTCGACAATTTCATCACCTGATTTTTCAAGCTCATATTTACCCGGTGTTGCTGAAACATAAATTGTTTGTGGGGCCAACGCCTCAAACTCTTCAAAGCGCAATGGTCGATTATCAAGGGCCGAAGGTAAACGGAAGCCATATTCAACTAGGGTTTCTTTACGAGAACGGTCGCCTTTATACATTCCGCCAATTTGTGGAATGGTAACGTGTGATTCATCAATCACTAATAGACCGTTAGCAGGAAGATAATCAAACAGGGTTGGAGGTGGCTCACCGGGGCCTCTACCTGACAGATAGCGGGAATAGTTTTCGATACCAGAGCAATACCCCAGTTCATTCATCATTTCTAGGTCAAATTGGGTACGCTGTGTCACGCGTTGCTCTTCTACAAGTTTATCGTTAGCTAAAAGCACTTTACGTCTTTCTGCGAGTTCTTTTTTGATTTCTTCCATCGCTTCAAGAATACGCTCGCGGGGAGTGACATAGTGCGTTTTAGGGTAAACGGTAAAACGAGGCACATTGTAGTGAATTTGCCCAGTTAAAGGGTCAAACAGTGAAAGACGTTCGACTTCTTCATCAAATAATTCAACACGTAAAGCGTAATCATCTGATTCAGCAGGGAAGATATCAATAACCTCACCACGGACACGAAATGTCCCGCGCTGAAAAGCTTGATCATTGCGAGTATATTGTAAATCAGCGAGACGACGCAAAATTGCACGTTGGTCGATTATCATACCGTTTGTCAGGTGAAGCATCATTTTTAAATAACTATCAGGATCACCTAAACCATAAATCGCAGAAACGGATGACACTACAATCACGTCTTTACGCTCTAATAGGGCTTTAGTGGCAGACAGACGCATTTGTTCAATATGTTCGTTAACTGAGGCATCTTTTTCAATAAAGGTGTCAGAACTTGGTACATAGGCTTCTGGCTGATAATAATCGTAATAAGAAACAAAGTATTCCACTGCATTTTCAGGAAAGAATTCTTTCATTTCACTGTAAAGCTGCGCTGCTAAGGTTTTATTTGGCGCAAGCACCATCGTAGGCCGATTTAAGTTGGCTATCACATTAGCAATAGTAAAAGTTTTACCTGAACCAGTTACCCCTAAAAGGGTTTGATGTGCAAGCCCATCGTCTAATCCTTCACAAAGTGAAGCTATAGCCGTAGGTTGATCACCACCAGGCTTAAATTCAGAATGCAGTTTAAAAGCTTTGCTCATATTTTCTTCTCCTCGCTGACACTCCTTATGATACTGGATAAAAATCCAGCTTCAATCTCTATCTACTAAAATTTATCTGAATAATTAGCATAAGTTATCCCCAGTTTTAGAACTGGAATTTTTTCAAAAAGCAAGCCCCTATTTTGTGAATTATTCAAAGAGACACGTCAACAACATTCGCTCTATTGATTTTATTTAATTAATTGATATATAAGAATTAAAAATAAAAGTTGAGAATAACGCCAATCTTTAGCAATGCCTTGTATTCTCTCTATTCAGAGTATTTTTATAATGGTAATACACAAGGTTATCCACAGGAATAGTGGATAACTACACAAAGTTGTTATCTCTCGGTAGGTTACGTCTTTTTTTCCAGCTTAAAATATCCCTCAAAATTGGCAAAATTTATTTTTTTTATTTTTTTATTGGCATAAAAAATAGACTTTTATCATTTACCCAATAATGGCTTATCAATCTAGTTTTAAACAAGAAAGATCGAGGTAAGGTGTAAAATTATGCTCTTTTACTTCATTTAAATAGGGTATTTTGCCTAAAAACGGTGCTTCAATATGCTGCTTTAATGTTGCCAGATATTCCTTCTGATATCGCCCTGCGGGTTCAACCTCATTGGCAACCCAACCCGCCAATGTTAAACCAGATTGAATAATTGCTTGTTGCGTTAATAACGCATGATTAATACAACCCAATTTAACACCTACCGTTAAAATAACAGGAAGCTGTTCATTAATAACCCAATCAGAAAAAAATTGTTTTTCTGATAGTGGCGTAAACCAACCACCAGCCCCTTCAACTAAAATCCAATCAGCCTGCTGTTTTAAGTACGATAAACCTTCTGACATTACATTAAAATCAATAGGCTGATTCATTTCATCACTGACAATATGAGGCGATGTAGGTGTTTCAAAACAGTAAGGATTAACACGGTGATAATCTAACTTTACCGTACTGAATTTTTGCAATGTAAGTGCATCTGAATTACGTAAACCTTCATTTAGCCACTCACTTCCTGAAGCAACTGGTTTATAGCCCGTGGTTTGATATCCTTGATGCGCAGCACATTGTAACAGTGCACTACTTACCACGGTTTTACCTACTTCTGTATCTGTACCTGTTAAAAACCATGTCTTAGTCATGTGATATTTTTCCTATAACAATTTGATAAGTAAGTAAATACTTACCTAATTCTGTTTTCCACACCTTTTCTAGTGCACGAAATTTCTGTCGTGTCATTAACCCTTTTTGTCGATCACCCTGCACAAAATTGGCACCAACTCCCTTCAAAGAAGTAAAGAGCGCATGTAATGAGTCATATTGTTCTGTGACAGTTTCAATAGAAAATTGACAATGAAAACCACGACACGCTTTCTCAATATCGTGAAGCGATAAAAAAGGATTAACATGGGGATGTTTATCAAGAGATTGCCAAGCATCTCTGACTTCTTGCAGTGTCAATGTAGTGAGTGTTGAGAAATAAAGTGCACCTTTTTTATTTACTGCTTTCATGAGTGAGTTAATCGCAACGGATAAATCATCACACCATTGCATCGCTAAATTACTAAACACGATATCCACACTTTGTGACGTAATTGCACAATGTTCTATATCACTTTGTAGATAACCATCTGCCCGTTGTTGTTGTTTTGCCACTTGTAGCATCCGATGTGATAAATCAAGTGCAATAACAAACTTGCCTTGCTGTTTCCATTTTTGGCTGAAATACCCTGTTCCACATCCTGCATCTAACACAATATTGCCACTATCATGACGTGCTAAATCCATTAATTTATTACCACTGTAGCGCTGAATATTAGCGTGATTATCGTAATGAACAGCGGCTTTACCAAAGGTTTGAGCTATACGTTGTTTATCTGTTTTGACTAAAGAATGCATGAAGCGTCTCGATTAACAGCTTAATATCTGAAAGGTGATGGCGAGTGGTTAACGTTATTCGTAAACGTGCACTATGAGGTGGAACTGTAGGTGGAAAGATAGCTTTTACCCAAAGCCCTTTAGATTGCAGATAATCTGAAAGTGTTTGGCATAATTGCTCATCACCAATAATTATTGGCTGAATAGCGGTTTGTGAAGACAATAATTTAATAGGAAGTGAAATAACGCCTTGCCGAAAGGTATCAATTAATTGTTGAAGATATTCCCGTTCATTATTCGCTTGCTTAATAACATTCAAAGCAGAGTTTAAGGCTATAGCTTGTGCCGGTGGCATTGATGTACTGTAAATAAGATGACGAGCATATTGTTCAAAAAACTCAGCTGTTGGCTTATTACAAAGCACAGCCGCCCCACTGACACCAAAAGCCTTACCAAAAGTCACCACTAATAGCTCAGGTTTGATACCCGCTTCATCACAACTACCTCGACCTTTTTTACCTAAAACACCAATACCGTGTGCGTCATCGACCATTAACCATGCATCATGTTGTTGGCTTATTGTTGCTATTTCTGTTAATGGTGCTTGATCTCCATCCATGCTAAATACCCCTTCTGTAACCACCAAGGTTTTACTAGCCGACGTTTTGTTAAGTCGTTGAGATAAAGAGTCAGAAGAGTTGTGTAAAAAACGCCATAATGTGGCGGGTGATAATACGGCGGCTTCCATTAACGAGGCATGGCATAGTTTATCCGCAATGATAGCATCGTCTTTTTCAAGTAATGCTGAAATAACACCTTGGTTAGCGCTATAGCCAGATGAAAATAACAATGCATTATCGTAACCCAGCCAATCTGCGAGATGCTGTTCTAATTGCGCATGAGCTTGTGTAAATCCAGTGATATGCCCTGATCCACCGCTACCTACACCGTACTCATCAGCACCTTGTTGCCATGCTTTAATAACGTCTGCATGCTGGCTGATGCCTAAATAATCATTGCCGGAAAAATTAAGGTATTTTTCACCGGATGTGGTGATCAAAAAGCGTCCCTCCGCCTGTTTGATCACTTTGCGTTTTCGCCATAATGGCGTATTTCTACGCCCATTAAGTTGTTTATCTAAATAGGTTTGCCAGCTCATTACAGTGCCGCGTTATAAAATTGTTCAGTGTCTTTATTGGCAACAGCTTGTATCAAAGCTTCTTCTTGCTGATTGTCGCCCATAGATACTGCTAATCGTTCAGGATTTAAGCCTAATTTACGGAATAACTGGTGATCTTTATCTTCGGTTGGATTGGTTGTTGTTAATAATTTGCAACCATAGAAAATAGAGTTCGCCCCAGCCATAAAGCAGAATGCTTGTGTTTGTTCACTCATTTGCTCACGCCCTGCCGAAAGACGCACGTAAGAGCGAGGCATCATGATACGGGCAACGGCGATAGTACGAATAAAATCAAAAGGATCGACATCTTCATTATCAGCTAATGGCGTACCTTTGATTTTGGCTAACATATTAATCGGCACACTTTCTGGAGGTTGTGGCAAATTGGCTAGTTGCACCAACATTGCAGCTCTGTCTTTAACTTCCTCGCCTAGCCCTAAAATTCCGCCAGAACACACTTTAATACCGGCATTACGTACTTTATCAAGCGTATCTAAGCGATCTTGATAGGTACGTGTTGTCACGATACTGCCGTAAAATTCAGGTGAAGTATCAAGGTTATGGTTATAAAAATCCAACCCAGCATCTGCTAAGCGGTTAGCTTGTGAATCATCTAACTTGCCCAAAGTCATACAAGTTTCCATACCTAATGCTTTGACTTCTTTCACCATCTGTTCAAGATAAGGCATATCGCGTTCATGAGGATTTTTCCAAGCGGCTCCCATACAAAAACGCGTTGAACCCGCTGCTTTCGCTTTTTTCGCAGATTCAATCACTTGCTGCACTTCCATTAAACGCTCTTTTTCTAATCCCGTTTTATAGCGCGCACTTTGAGCACAATATTTACAATCTTCAGGACAAGCCCCTGTTTTAATAGAAAGCAAAGTACTCACTTGGATCTGTGAAGGGTCAAAATGTTGACGATGCACTTGTTGTGCTTGAAAAACCAAATCTAAAAATGGCATATCAAACAATGCTCTGGCTTCTTTTAATGTCCAGCGTTTTAGTGTGCTCACAATACAATCTCCTGTTTAAAAGTGATTGCCAGTTTAAATAATAGGGTTATCATGTCAACTAAAATTGATCACCATTGGTTTACATGATTAAGTGAAAAATAGAATGACACCTGAAGATATCGCTTTCGATTTACGCCACATTTGGCATCCATACACCTCAATGAGTAATCCGTTACCTGCTTACCCTATCGTCAGTGCAAAAGGCGTTGAATTAGTCTTAGCTGATGGTAGAAAACTGATTGATGGAATGTCTTCATGGTGGGCGGCAATTCATGGATATAATCATCCTGAACTTAATAATGCGGTTACCACACAACTAAACAATATGTCTCATGTTATGTTTGGTGGCATTACTCATCCCCCTGCAGTATCACTTTGTCGAAAATTATTAGCGATAACACCAGAGCCTCTTGAATGCATATTTCTAGCAGATTCAGGTTCGGTTGCCGTTGAAGTTGCTCTGAAAATGGCCTTGCAATATTGGCAGGCTAAAGGTGAAAAACGTCAACGTATTGTGGCGTTAAAACAGGGTTATCATGGCGATACCTTTGGCGCGATGTCAGTGTGTGATCCAGATAACTCCATGCACAGTCTGTACAAAGGTTACTTACCTAATCATCTCTTTGTAGATGCACCTAAAACAGGCTTTTATGAAGAGTGGGAGCCAGCTGATATCAACTCATTACGCTCAACACTAGAGCAACATCATCAAGAAATTGCCGCCGTTATGCTTGAACCAATTGTCCAAGGTGCGGGCGGAATGCGAATTTATCATCCTGAATATTTAAAACACGCAAGAGCCCTGTGTAATGAATTTGATGTGTTATTAATTGCAGATGAAATTGCCACTGGTTTTGGTCGAACAGGTAAGCTATTTGCCTGTGAACATGCTGAAATATCGCCAGATATTATGTGTATAGGTAAAGCATTAACAGGTGGATATATGACTTTATCAGCCACTTTAACTACACGTCATATCGCAGAAACTATCAGCCAAGGTGATGCAGGATGCTTTATGCATGGCCCTACTTATATGGGAAATCCTTTGGCTTGTGCTGTTGCTGATGCCAGTTTATCTCTATTAGCAAAAGGCGATTGGATAAACCAAGTTGCAGAAATTGAAAAACAACTAAAACGCGAGCTATTACCGTTAAAACAGACTAAAAGTGTCAAAGATGTGCGGGTTTTAGGGGCGATTGGCGTGGTCGAAATGAACGAGCCCGTTAATATGGCAAAATTACAAAAAATCTTTGTAGAGGAAGGGGTTTGGATCAGGCCTTTTGGCAAACTTATTTATATTATGCCACCATTCATTATGCCACCAGCAAGCCTAACTAAACTCACTCAAGCAATTGAAAAAGTGGTTAATCTTTCATAAATCTTTCATCAAAATAAACCTCTAGCAAGGTAATGTTTTGCTAGAGGTTCACAGTGTTTTTTATACTGTGACAGTTATTTTGTCACAACGGTAACCCACATTGCGCCTTTACCTACTGGGTAACAAGCTAATTTAGTTAATGCGCCGGTGTGTTTATCAATACGAGAAACAGAAGCAAAATCTGATTTTTGACCACAAGAAATCAGATAATTGCCTGTATTATCAAGATTAAAACCACGAGGCTGTGTCTGTGTTGAGTAATGCCCCACAGATTGTAAATAGTCGCCCGCTTCTGAAATTGCCATCGCACAGATAAAGCTTTCAGAGCGTTCGCTGGCATAAAGAAAACGGCCATCAGGTGTGATATGAATATCTGATGCCCAACGGGTACTGTTAAATGTTTCAGGGACAATATCGACCGTTTGCATTAAACGATATAAATCCCCCATACGACGATATACATTGATTGTCGCATCTAATTCATTAAGGCAATAAAACACATCCCCATTAGGATGAAATGCCATATGACGAGGGCCTGCATTTTGTGCTGTTGTCAGCTCTTCAGTTCCCGCCTCTGTTAAACGACCGTCTTCTGATAGATTAAATAAACGAATATGATCTTCACCTAAACAAGGCACAATCAGTTGTTTATTATTCCAATCAATATTAGATGAATGAGGTTTATCTAATCCTTCAATAATTTGGATAGGTGATTGAGGGACCCCCTTATCATTAATAGGTAAAACAGCCAAATTGCCTTGATGATAAGAAGGTACAAATAAGAAATGCCCAGTTTTATCTAAGCATAAATGAACAGGAGTACTTGGAATGGAAGTGATAGCCTTTTGTTCTAACTGGCCATTGGCTGCTATCGCAAATGTCACTACACTAAAATGAGGACGAATACCTACATAAAGGTATTTTCCATCCGCACTTGCAATCATCGGTTGTACTTGCCCTGCAACCTCAACAACCTGCAATAAATCCATTTCACCTTCAGTATTTAATGAATAAACATGGATTTGCTGACTCTCTGGACTTGCTACGTAGACTACCTGTTTCATCCCTTCTCCTTAAAACAGATTACCCTTTGATTTATAAAGAATAATAGAAAAACTAACGTTTAGTTGTCACGATTAAGCTAGTTTATCTTTTATTAGTTAACGTGTACCATCAGCAACATTGCATCTTAATACTATCAAGGGGCTTATTTATGTCATATCGCGTTATTGCTTTGGATCTTGATGGCACACTGCTTGATGACCAAAAACGTATCCTGCCAGAATCTTTAGAAGCACTCAATCTTGCAAGAAAAGCAGGTGTTAAAGTCTTAATTGTAACAGGTCGTCATCATGTTGCTATTCATCCATTCTATCAAGCACTCGATCTTGATACCCCTGCGATTTGCTGTAATGGGACTTACCTTTATGACTATATTGGTAAAAAGGTACTGGAATCCGATCCATTAACTACCCAAGAAACCAGCGCAGTATTAGATCTCGTTAAACAAACAGATGTACATCACTTAGTTTATGCTGATGATGCAATGATGTATGACCAACTATCAGCCCCAGTACAACGTACTTTAAAATGGTCAGAAACATTGCCTACCGCACAGCGTCCAAATTTAATCAAAGTCGATGATTTTTATAAAGCTATGCATGATGTTAATGCCATTTGGAAAATTGCGACAACAACGCCTGATCACGATGAATTACGCGCTTTAGTTGAAAAAATTGAGCAACAAGTCGGTTTAGAATGCGAATGGTCTTGGGTTGATCAAGTTGATATCGCCAAAAAAGGCAACAGTAAAGGTCGCCGTTTACAACGCTGGGTTGAAGCAAATGGCATGAATATGAGTGATGTTATTGCTTTTGGTGATAACTTTAATGACCTTAGCATGTTAGAACATGTGGGCTTAGGTGTTGCAATGGGTAATGCTTCAGATGAAGTGAAAGCTCGCGCTAAAATGGTCACAAAGGTGAATTCACAGCCGGGTATTGCTGAGACTATTCATAAATATATTCTGTCTTAGTCCTATTTTTATATCGCCCAAAAGAAAAAGACCTCACTTAAAATGAGGTCTTTTTTATCGACAAATGTAACTGATAACTCAAAGATGACGACTTAGCGAAATACTCTTTATTTGCGCATAAAGCCACTGCCCTTCTTGAATATTCAATTCATCTTTTGCCCAGGGCGTGATCCTCGCCCATAAATAATTACCATCATTGACAAGTTTCACATCAACTTGACCATCATTTTTAATGGTTTCAACCACTTTCATATGCAAAATATTACGAATACTGCTATTTGATGGACGAGTCGTTGTTAATGACACATCAGAAGCATCAATACGGACACGCACATCACGACCAATTTTAGTCTCGATTTGAGGCAACCACAGTACTTGGTTACCAAAAGCTGTTGCGGTCATATCGTAATGGCTATGGTGTTCTACAACCATTACATTGGCGATACTGCTTAATGTCTCTTTTTGTAACCAAGGACGTAATGCACTGCTTGCCCAGACATCTTCAAGTTTACCTGTCGCCTTAATTTTTCCTGCATCCATCACAATGACGTTATCTGCAAGTCGAATAATTTCATCAAGGCTGTGGCTCACATACAAAATCGGAATTTGTACATCTTGTGAGAGCTTTTCTAAATACGGCAGTAACTCACGTTTACGCGGTAAATCAAGCGAAGCCAAAGGCTCATCCATCAACATAATATCAGGTGCTGTTAACAACGCTCGCCCTATGGCAACACGCTGTTTTTCACCACCTGATAAGGTGATCGGAAAACGAGAGAGTAAATGACCAATCCCTAACAAATGAATAATGCGATCAAACTGTACTTTCATTGTCGGCGACATACCGTAAAGCAGATTTCCTTTTACGGTGTAATGAGGGAACAGTCGCGCATCTTGGAAAACATAACCCACTTTACGTTTTTCAGGTGGCAAATAAATTTTCTTTTCAGTATCAACCAGTGTGTGATTATTTAATACAATCCGTCCTGAATCTGGTTTTGTTAACCCCCCAATCACATTAATCAGTGAGGTTTTACCCGCTCCAGATAAACCAAAGACAGCGGTAATACTTTCTGTTGGTAGTTCAGTATTAACTTCCAGACGCAGTGATCCTAGCGTCTGTTTAAAATTCATCTCTAGCATACGCCCCCCAATCTTTTACGACCCCAACGAGTTAGCCACTCTGAAGCCATTAAAGAGACGAGCGCCAAAATAATTGCAATAATACATAAACGGGCGGCATCCATTTCCGCTCCTGGTGTTTCAATCAAGGTATACATTGCCAGAGGAATAGTTCTTGTTTCCCCCGGAATATTGGAGACGAAAGTGATTGTTGCGCCAAATTCTCCCAATGAGCGCGCAAATGCCAACACAATTCCTGCGATGATCCCTGGCATAGACAAAGGTAATGTTATGGTAAAAAAGACGCGTATCGGTGAAGCCCCTAAGGTTCTCGCCGCTTGTTCCATACGTTGATCGACAGCCTCTAATGCTAATCTGATCGCTCTTACCATCAGTGGAAATGCAACGACTGCGGATGCAAGTGCTGCGCCTCGCCAACTAAAGGTAAAGCTAAAACCAAACCAGTCATACAGCCATTCACCAATAAATCCACGTCTCCCCATACTGATCAGTAAAAGATAACCGACCACAACAGGAGGTAGAACTAAAGGTAAATGGATAATGCTATCAAGCAATGATTTACCGGGAAAACGTACCCTAACTAAAAGCCAAGCCATAAAAATACCAAAAGGTAGACTAATAATAACTGCTACAGTCGATACCTTAAGGCTTAGTATAATGGCTTGCCATTCGTATTCACTTAACATCTCCAAAAGTATAATTCCTACAGTGGGTTAAAGCCGTATTTCTTAAAGATTTCTGCGGCTTGAGGTGTTTTCAGATAGTCATAAAAATCACGAACTGCTTTATTGTCCTGACCTTTTACAACTGCCATTGGATACTCAACAGGTTTGTGGCTATCAGCTGGGAATACGCCGACCACTTTCACTTTATCACTCGCAACCGCATCAGAACCGTATACGATACCTAATGGTGCTTCATCACGTTCAACCAGCGCCATACCGCTACGTACGTTATTAGTACGCGCCATATCTGGGCTTACTGTATCCCATGCACCTAAATATTCTAATGATTCTTTTGCATAGATACCAACAGGCACATGGTCAGGATCGCCAACAGCTAGTTTTCCGCCATTAAGTAAGGATTTCCATTTGGTTTCCTTATTAATAACAACGTCATTTAATTTACTATCTTTAGGGGCAATGAGTACTAAATCATTACCTAATAGTGTATGACGTGAATCTGCAACCATTAAATTTTTATCGATTGCGTAGTCCATCCACTGCTGGTCTGCTGAAATAAACAGATTTGCAGGTGCGCCCTGTTCAATTTGGCGAGCCAGCGTTGAAGAAGATGCATAAGACGCAACAACTTCAGTTTGTTTCTCTTGCTTATATTGTGCCGAAATTTCATTAAGAGCATTGGTAAGAGAAGCGGCAGCAAATACCGTTACTTTTTCCGATGCAAAACTTTGGCTTACTAAAGCAAAAGAGATAACTGCGCCAGCAAGTAACTTGCCTGATAATTTTTTCATGTTCTAATTCCACTTAAATTAAAGGATGACACGCTGTATATACCAAGATACAGCGTAAAATGAAAGGATTAGATGTTAGAAACTGGTTATATATCAATAAATATAACCATAAAAATAGGGGCAAAAAAATAGAGATAGAAGCGCAGTCAACAACACGACAATTTGAAATGAGTGAATAGATACTCTAAATAATTCAAGTCACAGCTAGGCGACAAGTGAATGAGTCACTAGGAGCATACACAAGTATGTGACTAGTGCGAATGAACGCAGTCAACAACGCTGTGGCTTGAAGTATGACGAGTATCATGAGTATGTGGCTAGTGCGAATGAGAACACAGTCAACAACGCTGTGGCTTGAAGTATGACGAGTATCATGAGTATAAAAAACAGCCCTTTAAATAAAGGGCTGTTCTAAATCAGGAAGGGAGAAATTATGATTTTTTGTCTGCTTTTGGCTGACTTGGTGAAATCAAGTTAAATATTTCACCTAAACCATAAATGATGCCCATAATCAGTACCATAACAACAGGTACCATCAAGAGAGCAAACCCTAAACTTTTCAATAATTCAAGCATGATAACCTCTTTATCATGGTATATTCGGAAAGCCAGAGTTGGCATTTCTTCACGAATGACGAATAATAACGCTATAGATGTATATATTCTAGAGAATTATCGCTTTGTGTCGGCACAAAAAATGCGATAAACACACAAAAAAAGAAGAAGCCTATCATTATGCAAGCAGAAATATTATTAACTCTTAAACTTCAAGATAAGCTCTTTGCCGATCCTCGCCGCGTTGCGCTGTTAAAACAAATCAAAGCGACGGGTTCAATTAGTCAAGGGGCAAAAATGGCGGGCATTAGTTATAAAAGTGCTTGGGATGCCATTAATGAAATGAATCAACTCGCAGACGAACTTCTTGTTGATAGAGCAACAGGTGGTAAAGGTGGCGGTGGAGCAACTCTCACACATTATTGTGAGCGCTTACTTCAACTTTACGATCTGCTCGGTCAAATTCAGCAAAAAGCCTTTGATGTATTGAAAGATGATTCACTCCCTCTTGATAGTCTTTTAGCGGCTATTTCTCGTTTTTCATTACAGACCAGTGCTAGAAACCAATTTTTTGGTACGATTATTGAGCGTGACAACCTGCAAGTTCAACAACATGTTAATGTGCAACTTGCAGATAGAAAAACGATCATTCGTGCTGCTTTAACAGAGAAAAGCGCTGATCGCCTAGGGCTTAAAAAAGGTAAAGAAGTACTGATTTTAATTAAGGCACCTTGGGTCAATATTGAAAAAGGAACTTCTTTAACACAGCAATATGACAATGCGCTTTCAGGCACACTCACTCAAATTGAGACGGGTAGTGAAAACAGCGAATTAGTGGTGACATTAGAAGGTGGACAAGAAGTTTGTGCCACATGTTCTAATCAGCATGTTAAAGAGCAAAAACTGCATATTAATGACAGCGTAACGGCTTTATTTAATGCTGATCAGGTGATTGTCGCAACACTGTGTTAATCATTAATATGATTACTTTTAAATAAAAAATAAAACCATCACTTAGTTATTATTTTAACAATAATATTAAGTGATGGTTTTTAATTGATAAAATTATAAAAAGTTACCTTACACTTGGTTGATATAAGATGATTTTAATATCCATTTAAACTTTTCGACTAATACAACGCGTAAATGCCTCTTTTATTGAGGCACCTAAAACCTCATCACTACAATTGCTTTTTAACGTAATAATTGCGCTATCAGGTATTCCCTCGCCGACCCAATGATCCATACGTAAATGGTTTAGAGGACTAATAGTAATTTCATCATCTGTAAGCTCTAAGCTACATCGATTCATATTATTAAAAAGTGCTGTTTTATTTTTATAATTATACTCTTTAATTATTTTTCTCACCCACTCTGAATAAGATTTTTTATCATTATACATCTCATTAAATTCTTGTGAGTTACTTTCTATTTTTCTACTATTACTTAAAGAAACTTTTGAATAATGACCTAACTTACCATCAGTGATATTCTTAGATAAAACGTTATATCCATTTTTTAAATCCATAAAGTGGATATAGCACCCCGAGATAGTTACTATAATATAGTAATCATAATTAAAGTAAATATCTGCATATAAATTATAGCCTTTCGATATAATCATTAACTACTCTTCAATTACAGTAATATTAAACCTAATATTCTTTGATGATGCATTTTGTAATTGTTACATAGGTAAATTTACCGCAACAAGTAGTTTTAATCTTAAATATTTATCCTTTAGTTTTTTTGAATATAAACTCAATGATGATATATTGATATCTTTAAATTCACCATTAACTCTAGAAAGTTCAAACTCAACAATGAACTCTTTATTAACTAATAAAGTATATAGATCATAATCTTCTTCCAAAATATGTTCTAAACAATAGACACTTATTATATCAGAGAATCTATCCTTTAAGAAAAAATTAATCTCCTTATTTTTTAGAACAGAACCTTCATTTTTAATTAGCGTCTCCTTAATAACCATTTCTTTCCTAGAACCAATTAATTTCACTTTAGTCTCCCTGGCATTGCTGTTACTAAATTGCCTATATTATCTGTTAAGATTGTTATAACATTCGTTGAATTTTTAGTAAACTTATCAATACCTATATATTTATCTAATATGATAACTCTCTCATACAGTTTTTCATCTTTACTATTAACGACTCTACTAATTTGTATTTTTGAAATATCATTACTTTAAAGTATCAGTTTTAAATCCACTTGACTAATAGTAAATTGACTAGCATTTTTATCTGAGAAATGCCGATGAACCACATGTACCCAACCTCGCTTTAAGTTACCATTTTGAATATTAATTCTAGATTGAACAATAGGATGGTCTAATTCATTTTTTAAAACTACTGTTTTGGCTCCATTAGATACTTTATATCCATTCGTAGTTACTCCCGAATATATTATAAGCTCCCCATTGTTGATTATCTCAATAACTTTTTTATTGGTAGTTATTAATAATTTCTCTTGCTCAACTATTGGTTTGATACTAGTAACATTTAGCTTTCCTGACGCCATTAAAGACTTTGAGCTATTTACTAACGAATTAGAAAAGGCTTTCGCGCTATCTTTTGAATTTGCTAATACTTTATAACCACCGCCTAAATTAGCACCAGCCAATGCGGCTTCTGGTGCTGTAACTTCAGCTATATGAATGCCAACAGCATTTGCACAATAAATCCAATTAGTTTTACATGTATTAAATGCAGCTTGAGCAATAGCAATAAGTTCTGGTGTTGCTGCAATAACAGTATGACCAGCAATAAAACTTGCACTTCCTCCTAAGCCAAGAGCGATTGCAATCATTCCTGCATTTTGTCGATTGACAACTCTTTCCGCTGCTGCAACATCTCCTTTCGAAGCAGCGATCATATCCTTATTATTTTCTAAAGCTAAGTTAGAAAGCATATGCTCACTGTAATTATGCCGATAAACTAATTCCGCAGAATTAGCTGCAGAAAATACGCCTTCAGGCTTACGAGTTACAATAGCACCTGTCAGTGCGCCAATTAATTTAGTGAGCTGTGTTTTTCCTTCATTGCTATGGATTGCCTCTTGAATTAATGCAACTTGTCTGTCTGCTTCATTTAAATAAGTAGGCTCAAATAATTTACTTTGTAGCGATATCGCTGCTATCTCTGCCGCCAATGCACCAGCAACTGCACCTGTAACACTACCTCCTGCAATTTCTGCACTAACACCTGCTACTACCGAATGACTTAAAACCTTTCCTGCATGACCTAATACCGCGCCATTATCACCAATTAAATTGGCGCCTTCGGCATGAAGCTGACTACCGATATTGCTTAATAGCGCGGTTTTAAAATTATCAATAAAACTGCCACCTTGAATGGCAGTGCCCAATGTTGAACTGACAACTGAATGAGAGGCAACGCGTTGTGCAACTTGATTCCATGTTGCGCTATCGGTCGCAAGTAACTTGCCTGTTGAAGGTAATGTTCCACCTTGGATTGCCTGATCCCAACCCATAAATTGGTCAAGACCCTGAAGTGCCCCTGCAACCACCATACTCGTCACCACAGACTTGACCGTGTCGCTACGCCCCAGTGATTCAAGTGTTTTAGAGATGTTGCCTTGGTTTTCAGCTAAAGAGACCGCCGCTTGCGAAACTAAAGAGGCAAAACCTGCTTGTGCTGCAACCGATGCCGTTGAAGCCACGCTTGCTGAAGCACCCGCCACAATGGTTGCTTTACTTGCCATTCCACCAATAGTTGCCGCGGTTGCTGTACCGTAAGTGGCAACTCCCACTGCAATAGCGATAACCGCACCAACAACAGGATTTAATTGTTTTGTTTTATCATCCCAATCAGAATAGGTATCCTTAACTAAATTCCAATTGACGTTTTGATGATGTTGAAGATCTTTAAGCCATGCATATTCTGGAGTGTTACTTAAAACTGTTAATGCTTGTTCTAGTGATTGTCCTTTTTGAACTTTAATATCAGCAGATATTCCTTTAGGCGCATCAATAGTCAGTTTTCCACCAATATAAAGTGTTGGTAATGCCCAACTCTCTTTGATATAACCCTGATTGCGCTGAGTAATATAAATATCTTTTGAATTAGTAATAACTTGCTTAAATGCTGTATTTTTAACTGCTTTAAAATTAACTTTTCCTGTTTTACTGGTTAATTTTGCATTCTTCGCTGTTTCTAGTTTGCTCGCTTCTAAGGTAATATCATCTTTAGCAAATAAATTAATATCGCCATTAGCGATAAACTCGGTAACTTTATTATTTGTATTATGACGTTTTTTCGTGTATTTCTTTTTGGTAGTACATAAAGTCCACGGATTACATTTTTTCTTCTCCTCTTCGTAATAACTCGATTCCTCCATCGCTTGTGCGTAAAGAAATCCACCTTTAGCAGCAATATCTATCTTTTTATTGGCAATCAATTTTGATGCCTGAAATAAAATACTGCCTTCAGATAATAGAGTTAAATTATTACCACTATTAATTTCAGTACTGACTTGTTTGCGAAGTTCTTCTAACTTAGAACCCGACTCTTTACGAAAATATGTTCTTACCGATCCTAATTGAATATTACCACTACTGGATATCGTAATGTTACCGTCTGATTTGAGTGAGCTACCTTCTGTTATTAACGCACCTGATGACGCAATAGAAATGCCTTTATTTCCTGTAATAGCCGATGTGCTATACTGAATATCTTGAGAATCTTCGTGGGGATCTTTGATGGCGGAATAAGCATTTGCACCCAGCTTTATATTCCTACCAGCTAATACAATGACTTTATCTTTTGAATTTAATACTGTTGAACTTAAATCAACATCACGCGCTGCATTTAAGATAAGGTTATCATCTGAAAATAACTTAGATTGTAATTGAGGATAATAAATATCACTAAAGAAAGGATCGGCTTCTTTTATTGATTTTGAGGCAAGGAAAATATCCTGCCCTGCATTAAAGGTTATAGCTTTATCGCTGTGATATTTTATTCCTTGACTAATAATATCTTTACCAGCCGTAAATGTAATATCACCTCGCGTTTTCCAGCTTTCCGTTTTTGATAATGCAGACTCTTTATTATACAAATGAAAATATGGTAATATCTTAAAAAGTTCCGATTCATTTCTCTGAATTTTTATATCACCTTGTGAAATTAAGCTTAAGAAGTTAGCATTATTAATTTCAATATTATTAAAAGTTATATCTTTTCCAGATTGAAATAAAATAGAATCAGAGACATTAATAGCCGGTGGAGTTAGAACATTATTTTCATTAAATGCAGAAATGGGATTTAATGTATAATCAATGTTTCCATTCTTAGCAAGAACAACACCGTCTTTTGCTGTTAGATCTACTTGGTTAAGCTCTATATTTTTATTTGAAATTAAGCTTAATGATTTTTTAGATGAGAGGTGTGAATCTTTTACAATAATATCTCCACTAGAGATAACAGATAGTTCATTATTTGAATTTATATTTGACGATATATTAATAGAATTAGAATTAATCAATATGTTATTAGCTAAAAAATTATAACCTGAGTGTAACTTGTTTATTGATTTTTTTATTGGTAAATACTTAGATGGGGGATTTGCTTCTATATTGATACTATTTTTAAAATCTAAAACCAAATTACCTTTCGATAATATCGTAGAAAAACTTTTTCTATCAGGTGACCAAGAATAAAACTTATTAAGTAGTTCAAATTTCAACGGCTCCCTTACATAAAGAATATCATAATTACCATCGTCATCCTCTTCATCTACATATACACCGAGATCTTTATATGAAGTCTTATACCTATACCATAAATTTAACTCTCCAGGCATTAAATTTGAAATAACAGCATTACTTCCTGTCAAAATAGTATTTTCATTACTATGTATCACACCTAGGTTATTAATCAATTCATTAGCATTAATGTAAATGTTTTTTCCTGAATCAATATGTCCTATAAAATCACTATAATTATATTTATATCTTTCTGTATTAATAATATCTGTACTTGTTAAATCTAGGTAACCAAACCATTTTTCATATGGAAAATTTTCCAACACAGGATAATATGTATTTATAGAAACAACGCCTTGGCTATTTCCCCAATATGATGCAACAAAACTTTTTCTAGCCGTAGAGTTTGCTTCGACATTTAAAAAAGTTGGTAATTCATTTAAAGATGTATTAACTAATTTCTTAGTTCGAATAATCAAGTCACCCTTTTCTGTTTTTATCGTGGCTGATTGATTTTCAATTAAAGTGCTTGGATCACCCTGCGCATTTCTCTGTATCCATAAATTATCTTTCGCTTGAATAAGTGCCTTTTCACCTTTGTTAGTGAGTTTATCTGCAAATAAACGCATATCTTTCTCTGAGATAACTTCACTATGATTAATCAGCGTATTAGTTGCTAAAGTAATATCTCTTTTTGCTTTTAACTTTGTATTACTATTAATTTGTAGTTCTTTACTACTAACATTAATATCTTGTTCAGATTGAATATTGCCATTAAAGGTAATTTTTCCATCAACAGTTATATTCACACTGTTTTGATTTGTCTGAATATTACTTAAATTAACACCAATACCTTTTTCTGTACTGACTAGACGGATTTGATTGGCATACATTCCACCTAGCGCTTTAGTATCAATAGAAAGTATGGGTTTAACACCTTCACCATTAATGCTATTTACTGTACCTTTATCAAAATCGATACGGTTATTTCCTTGCATTAAAGAAAGGTTTTTAGCGTTAATTTTTCCATTTAACTCAATACTACGGCTGATAATGTCAGCATAATCCTGAGCTTGGAGATCTATACCTTGCGTGCCAATAACAACACCGCCTTTTTTCACTTCTATTGCCGAATAGGCGCCTTGAGGATTAAAAAGAGGTTTTCCTGTTGTGAGTGTAATTGCTGGGGTATTTATAAACGAACAACCATCACACGTAATACCATTTGGATTAGCAATAACAACTTTCGCTTGTTCTCCTGCAACTTCCAATTTTCCTTGTAATTGTGAGCGCCCATTTCCCACCACTTCATTAATAATTAAATGAGCAGCACTTCCTTTTAAATTAGTATTGGCATTCACTTGTTTGGCTAATTGTGTATTAACAGAAGTTGTCGCATTATTAATTACAACACCTTGCTTGCTAACATTGAACGAATGAAACTTATTATGAGAAATACCAAGATTATTAGGTGTTGAAATATTAATAATAGGAACAGTATTTTGCTGATTGACTTTAATCGTTTTATCGGAGGGTGTAATTGCTGAGCTCCAAGCTGGATGTAATGGATAAATAGCAATTACATAAGCGATGCTATAACTTATTAAACGTTGTTTCCAAGAAATATCCTTTTCACACATAAAAACTCCTAACATTTAAATAGCAAGAGAAATGGACCAATATAAAGACCAGCAATCTGGCTTTAATGATTTGGGATAAAACACAGGTTTATTAATTAAAATTTGAGAAGAAAAAGTGGAATGATAAAAAGAAGCACCTATTGCACTTCCAATTATTTTATTCTTTTCTGTTTCATATTGATCTGAATGGGCGACACCATAATCAAGTGCAAAAATAAAATTCCATTTACTTAAAAACGAAGTTATTGGTGATATATTTATTTCATTGCGCCAATAAAACCCACTATTAGCATTAAAATTTATTTCTTTATATCCACGAACAGCTTTTATTCCATCTATTGCTATTTTTTCCGAACCATAAAGATTATCAGGCGTATATTGACTATGAAATGAAGTAAGATAGGAAAACTGATCAGTGAATAAATATTGATAGCTTAAATTTAAACTTAGTTTTCGATAATGACTACGAGGTGAATTGTCAGCAATATAATCAGGTGTCGCGCCAAAAAGAGAGATCCCAAACTCAGCAGTTGGATTAATGATTAAATATCCATTATGTAAACTTAAAGTATATTCAGGGCTAAATGATAAAGAAGTCAATGTGGGACTATTTATTAATAATTTTTGTTGTGCTAACTGCGTTTTTGCTTTCTTATGCTTTAACGTTCCCTTTAGTGTTACTCGTTGTTTATTATCTCGATAGACTAAACGACTAATATCAAATTGCTGATCTTTATTTTTGTTTTTATAAATATATTTGTGATTATTTTGGAAGGAATAAGATGAACTACTATCAGATAACTGGTATTGATAAAACCAATAACCATAAGGGATATTAACACTTGCAGTATAAGCACGAGAATAGTGAGCATGAGGGAAATCTGTATTTGTTTTTAGTGAAAAAATCCACTGCTCACCCAAGCCAAACAAAGAATCTATTGTTGTTGTATTAGTAAGTAAGATCTTTCCTGTTGTTTCTGTTCCCGAATTATCAATTGTTAATCGATTCTTTAAAGGAAGTTTTTTAGCTTTTCGATTAATGGTTACAGATGAATATCCCACACTATCGCTTGGTTGAATATCCAATGTATATTGCGTTGTTATTAATCGATTAAGCTGTTCTAATCCATGTTCTAAATCTCGTAGGTTTAAAATTTTCTCTTTAAAGGAAGGAAAAATAATATCAATTAATCTAGATGAAACACCATTGATAGAAATATCTTTTATTCTACCTTCAATAATCTTTATTACTAACTTATGATTAGAAAGATCTTGCTCTGGAATAATAGCTTGTGAGGTAACATAACCTTTTTCAATATAATTATTAGTAATTGATTTAGCGACCTTATGCATATCATTTAATGTTAGACATTGTTGTAGATACGGTGAAATTACTTTAGATTTCTGTCTATCATCTAATAAAGTATTTTCTGTAAGATCAACTTTATTAATAAGAAAGCATTTATTATTTACATTTTCATCATTCAAAGAAAAACTATTTTTGCTAACGAGTAAAAATATAAAGAAGAATAAGTTTATTTTTTTAAATTTATGCATATATAAGTCATCCTTAAAGAGATGTTTATATATTTACATAGGAAACGCATTTTAAAGGTTATCATTAAATAGTAGGTGTATAAGACTTTTGGAAAAAGTTCTTTCAGCAAATATTGACAAGTTTCTATTAACCCTATATTGCTAGATACTTAACTTGCACTTAGCTTACATTAAAAAAATAAGGCTAATAATAATGAAACACTTACAACTCAACAAAACACAATTCCGCTTAAGCGATAAACTTTGTTTACAAATTGACAATTTAGCCATAAATGAAGGTGAGAGTTGGGCATTTGTAGGCAGTAATGGAAGCGGCAAAACCGCCTTAGCAAATGCATTATGCCAAGAAGGTATTTTGCTCTCTGGTGAATTTATCAGCACATTTTCTCGTCCAATTAGTCTCTCTTTTGAAAAACTGCAAAAAATGATTGAAGAAGAGTGGCGTCGGAATAACACAGATTTATTAAGTGAAGGTGAAGAAGATACTGGCTTAACTGTTGCTCAAGTTATTCAAATGCAGGTAAAAGATGATGACAGATGCTTTTTATTAGCAAAGCAATTTGGTGTTGAATACCTTTTATCAAGGCGTTTTAAATATCTATCTACCGGTGAATCTCGAAAAATATTGCTTATTCAACTTTTAATGAATAAACCTGATTTAATTATTTTAGATGAGCCTTTTGATGGATTAGATGTTGATTCTCGCCGTGCTTTAAATGAATTGTTAACACTATTACATCAACAAAATCTGACTATCGTACTCATTCTAAATCGTTTTAATGATATTCCTGATTTTATTCAGTATGCAGGTCTACTCATTAATTGCGAATTAGTCGCCAACGGTGAGAAAGAACAGGTTTTATCTGACTCTGTTATTGGGCAATTATCTCACAGTGAAACTCTTGAAAATCTCACATTACCTGAACAAGATTCGCCTGATGCCATTCCTCAATTATCACCGACACTTTCCCCTATCGTGCTAAAAGATGGAGTAGTGAGCTATAACGATAAACCTGTTCTTCACCATTTAAGCTGGGAGGTAAAACCTCAGCAACATTGGCAGATTTTAGGCCCTAATGGTGCAGGAAAATCGACATTATTAAGTTTAATTACGGGCGATCACCCTCAAGGCTACAGCAATGACTTAACGCTATTTGGTCGTAAAAGAGGAAGTGGTGAAACAGTATGGGAAATTAAACGCCATATTGGTTATGTCAGTAATGCCTTACATCAGAGTTACCGTGTTTCTTCAACGGTAAAAAATGTCATTATTTCAGGTTTCCATGACTCTATTGGCATTTATCAAGCGATTACAGATAAACAGCTAAAACTTGCTGATGAATGGTTAGCGTTAATTGGTTTAACTGCACATGCTAATCATCCATTTCATGCCTTATCTTGGGGTCAGCAACGCTTAGTGTTAATTGTTAGAGCATTAGTTAAACACCCTACCTTACTTATTCTTGATGAGCCATTGCAAGGATTAGACACAACGAACCGGCTCTTAGTACAGCGTTTTATTGATATCATGATAAGCCACAGTAATACGCAACTTTTGTTTGTGAGCCACCATCAAGAAGATGCGCCATCGTGTATTACTCATCGATTGACTTTTATTAAAGAAGGCGAAATTTATCGTTACCAGCAAGAAATTTGTTAAATGTTCATTTTTACTGTCATAATCAGGGCAATGATTTTAGAAATTAACGCTAAACTTAGGTCTGAATTTTTATTTAAATCGACATTTTCTTGCTTATTATTTGAACAATAATAAATAAAGAATGTGTCGTTTTTACAGGCGCTATTTTCGTCTATTTTTTATACAAAACGGATATTTTGTTTTTTTACGCCGATCCCGCTAGATTAATAGCTTGAACGATTAAGCAAAAGGTGTGACAACTGTGCAATAATTCATCGAACAAACGACATTTTTGACTTAATCCCCCTTGTTTTGTCACTTATGTTTGGCGTTCTTGTCGATGATCCATATAATGATTGAAGTGCTAATTTTAAACTTATATTAAGAAAGTAATTATAGGAGTCTAAACTATGGCAGTAACTAAGCTTGTGCTAGTTCGACACGGTGAAAGTGTATGGAACAAAGAAAACCGTTTTACAGGCTGGACTGACGTTGAGCTGTCCGAAAAAGGCCGTAATGAAGCGCAAGAAGCAGGTAAACTGCTGAAAGCTGAAGGTTTCGTTTTTGACTATGCATATACTTCTGTTCTGAAACGCGCAATTCACACCCTGTGGAACATTCTTGATCAAGTTGATCAACAATGGCTGCCAGTTGAAAAATGCTGGAAATTAAACGAACGTCATTACGGTGCTCTGCAAGGCTTAAACAAAGCTGAAACTGCTGAAAAATACGGTGACGAGCAAGTTAAACAATGGCGTCGTGGTTTTGCTATCACTCCACCAGAATTAACTAAAGACGATGAACGTTTCCCAGGTAAAGATCCTCGTTATGCATCTTTAACTGCGGCAGAACTGCCATTAACAGAAAGCCTAGCATTAACTATCGACCGTGTAACACCATACTGGGAAGAAGTTATCAAACCACGTGTTGCTTCTGGTGAGAAAGTTATTATTGCAGCTCACGGTAACTCACTGCGTGCTCTGGTTAAATACCTAGACAACATGAGCGAAGACGAAATTCTTGAGCTGAATATCCCAACAGCTGTACCTTTAGTTTACGAATTTGATGAAAACATGAAACCAATCAAACGTTACTACTTAGGTAATGCTGACGAAATCGCAGCAAAAGCAGCCGCTGTTGCTAACCAAGGTAAAGCGAAGTAATTTTGCTTTAAATCTATTAATTTAGGTTTATATGATAAATACCGCTAGAAATAGCGGTATTTTTTATTTTCTATTATTTAAAATTAACTATTTAATATTAGATTCCTATTTGTATTAATAATTAGTAAATCTTACTTAATAAAATTATAATTAATTATTAAATAAATATAAAAATAAGGATATTAATATGAAATTAAAAATAGCTACCATTCTATTTATTATTATATTTATAATAATGTTTGTTTTATTCCCGTTTAAGGAGGATAAAATAAATGATCCTTCTCCCTCTCTATTTAAACAAAGCCTTTCACATTATCAGCTTTACTTAGGCGATATTTATTTTGATAAGAATGATAAAAACAAAGCCCGCAAGTTTTATTTATTATCTGCTTATAACGAGAATGCGGAGGCTCAAGCAAAAATAGGTTTTTTCTACATGAAAGGAGATCTTTTTTTTCCAAAAGATTATGAAATAGCAATAGAATGGTTATTAAAATCAGCAGATAAAAATAACCCTCGAGCACAAACATATATTGCTTATCTGTATAGTAAAGGTCTTGGTGTAGAAAAAAATATTAAAATATCTATGAACTGGTATTTAAAATCTGCAGCTCAAGGATTTGGGATGGCTCAAAATAATCTTGGTGTTCTATATTTTGAAGGAAATGGTGTTATTCAAGATTATCAACAAGCAATGGAATGGTATTTAAAAGCAACTAGTAATGGATACATTAAAGCAAACAATAATATTGCTTATTCATATCAACATGGCTTAGGAGTTGAGCAGAATTATCAGAAAGCAATGACCTTCTATTTAAAGGCGGCTGAAGATAATGATCCCTCAGCTATTTATAATATCGGTTATTTATATGAAAAAGGACTGGGTGTCATTGCTGACAAAGAAAAAGCATGTGAATGGTATCAAAAGTCATATGAGCTTGGATTTAAACCCGCTAAATTCAGACTTGATCTATTAAAAATACATAACTAACTTATTTTCTTTTTCATAAAAAATACCGTTGATTAATTATCAACGGTATTACAGTTTGTGTACTAATATAATATCAGTTAACCGCGACGAGCAACAACCGCATCTGCTAGTTGACGTAACAGTATTTCAGTATCATCCCAACCAATACAAGCATCGGTGATACTTTTACCGTAAACCAATGGTTCACTGCTTTCTAATGACTGGCTACCTTCCACTAAATGACTCTCAATCATAACGCCGATTAATGCTTTTTCACCTGAGCTAATTTGTTGGCAAATATCAGCACCAACTTCCATTTGTTTCTCAAATTT
>NZ_PENV01000017.1:0-99076 GCF_003144375.1 Proteus genomosp. 4 str. ATCC 51469 | reverse complement strand
TCGCGTATATGCGCTATTACAACCTAGAAAGGCTTCATACTGCCAACGGTGATCTGTCCCCCATTGAGTATGAACAAAATTCCTTAAGAAAAGTGTCCTGATTTAGTTGCGCAGAACAGTCAATAATCGCCCTATTACACCGCCCTATTCATCCTTTAAAAATAAACGTATTCAGCGTGTTGATTACCTGTGTTCTGGCGACCAAATGGTGCAAGAAATCCAGATTTATGCCGATAACAATACTGAATATCATTTTTATTTTACTGAGTAATATGAAGATAAAGAAAATGAGCTATATTACAATCATTATTTCTACTATGATGAGGACACGAAAAGATATATTTTATCTGATCATGTAAATTATTAAGAAACAAACAGGGATTTAAATTTAATGGACAAAACAAATATATATATTGACATGCTTAACAAGGTATTATCCTATATAAGAAACATTCAAACCCTGTCTGCCTTAAAAAAAGCATTAGACAAGACTTGTTATCAAGAAGCAGAATTGTTGCATGATATTGTCAAATCACTATCCTATCCACAAATGACTGAGCATGATGTATATTTTCTTAATCACCATGCTCGTTATTATTTAGAAAATGCTAGCCCACAACATTTCAACAACTACAATTCTCATAAAAAAAACATTAAATTATTATTTAAATTAGTTCCGGAAAATTTAAAAGATAAACTTGAATGGGATGGGCCAGAATGATTCAACTATAAACGAATAAATTCATGCATTAAATTATCATTTGATATATGATAACTTCTTTGCTTAAGATTAAGCGTAGAAAACAGTAGTTATAATATTTTACCGCTTATATATCTTATTAAAAATATCGTTTATATTATGAATATAGAAAAAATAAGCTTTATTTTAAAAGAAAATGATTGGTGTGATATGGAAATATGTGGCTTCCATAAAAATGCTCTAATCGTTAAAGGATGTTTGGATATAACAGACCAAAATTATTTTATTGAATTAAAATTTGGAAATGTAAGCTATATTGATGCACCGCTGTCATGGACGATAGATACAACAAATGGAGAATTTATAAAAGTTACTGATAGAATACATTTTCTAGAACACTCGCCAAACTACCAAAAATATTTTCATCTAGGTGGAAAGTATTCATTTTCATTTTTAGCAGAGTTTTTTTCTTCAAAAGAATGGGTACATATAATTGCAGACTCTATTGAATATAAAATAATTGTTCAGGGATAAATTTTCATGTAAATTAAAGAAATTTAATAAAGAAAATAATAAAAATACACAACTAGGATTTTTACATTAACAGTATAATTTTATAATAAAAAACCATTATAAGACTTGATTTTTATAAAAATCAGATGAACTTAATAACTTTAACCTATCGGACTATTATCTAGTTATAATACAGCCTGCTCTTAATTAGTCACCATTGGATTAATATGGAAAACAGAATTTATAAGATTAAAGAAAAATGTGATGAAATTCTTTCATTTAATTTGTGGTTTAATTTAAATGAATCTTTTTTTTGGCCGATTATAGAATTGATAGATATTGATAGCGATTTCCTTATAAATTTATACAGTACAGTTGAAGATAAATATCTTGAAATTTTATATCATGACACTATTATCATCCCTGTTATAGAATCCGTTCAAAGTGAAAGTTTTGTTAATTATATTAAAAAACTAAAAAACAAACTTACTTTAATTGATGAACTTTTTATTTATGATATAGAGTCAGCGTTATTTATTAATTACGATAAATCAAAAGATCCTCTTAGTGTAAATAAATTTAATAAAACTTATATGAAATTAAAAAATATCATTGTACAATCTTATAATGAGGTTTTTAGTGAAAAACAGATTATAGAAACATTAGAATCTATCATAAATTTTTCAGAAAATAATCCACATGAGTATTTTAATTACATTCATGCTTACTGGTTAAGCCAATATTTTAATAGAGCATGTGGGAACATCAGTCATTCTAAAAAAATAGAATTTTATAAAAAAAGTTTATCAGAAATTTTTCCAAATGGTTATTTTTAACATGCTATAAATTATGAAAAATCCAATTAACCCCATCCAAAAAAAATGGATAAATAATCAGCTAATCGGGCTGGATCTTGTTTATGAGCCTTCTGGATTGATAAGATTTATCGACATTGATTTTATTGATAATCCTCAATTAATACATTCCTATCAAAAGGAATATTTCCTTTCATATAAAGGTGAAACAACTGTCGATAACTTGCTTCAAAGTGATGATGATCTTTGGTCTGAAATTCAGATAAATAATAAAATATTGATTGATAATAAATACATTCTATTATGTGGTGAAGGTGAAATGGGTAGTGATGGTTTTATTGTAAAAACAGATATAAATAATAATATATTATGGTTTTTATATTCAACAACTTCAAACCCATTTATAAATATAGAACGAAAAGAAAATATAGTTTATTTTCAATCAACTTCTAATTTTTTTGTTAAATTTAATTTAATTAATAGCAATATTTTTATAGAGAATTAAAATAAAATATTTTGTTTTAATAGTAATATAAATTATTTATCAAAGGTACCATTATGATGCTATCAGAAAGTATAAAAAAAGACCTAATTGAAGAAAGAAAAAGAATACTATCTCCCTATTTTGAGAAAAACAATAATAACTTCATCATGAGATACACAACTTATTGTAATGAAAAAAATAGCAGCCAAATAGCTAACATAGCAAAAAATATATTATTATTAATACAAAAATATAGTTTTCAAAATGGCCAACAATTGATGAATGGTATTCTATTCTGCCTAAAGAGTTTATTAATTCTTTTTTAAATTCTACTACCCCCGATGATTGGAGCCTAGATAATTGGTTATATTGGTTAGAGCCTGAAAATAGATTTTGGTTTTTATGGAGAATAAATGAAATTGATATTGAAAACTTGGAAATAGAGATTATCATTTATGAGCATCCATATCCTTGGGAATCATTAGAAGTTTTATTTATGAAATTGGGTACTAGTGAATTAAAAGAAGTGAATAGTGTACTCTGTTTAAAAAACAATCTTTTATAAAGTTTTCATTACATGATACCTTGTATTACTTTAGAGTTGGATTTTAATTAAAAAAACAATGAAAGAAATTAATAGCATCTATTATATATATATCAATAATATAAGAATAACCTCTAGTGATAACCTCTATTTTTATAACTTAAGTGAAGAAAATCACCAAACATTTCAAACTTTATTAATTAAACAACCAAACCTAAAAGTAAATAGGGATATAATAATAAGAGAAGAAGATATCATTGATATCTCTTTTTATATAAATAACATCTGTATTTATGAGTTAAGCGGTTATATATTAGAAAATGAAGTAAATTTAAAGAAAGAAAATCCTTTTTTATTATTAATGAAAACAACAGATTTTCCACCATTAACTGTTTCTACCATTTTGAAAGAGTGGGCAGATGGAAATGAAATTTTTTACTGGAAAGATAATAGATGTAAAGAGGCTAAAAGCTTATGGTTAACCTCATGTCTATATTGGCAACAGCTTTTTCCTAAGAACAAGCAAACATCTATTGATGTTAACTTAAATTTAGATAACGTTAACAATTATCTTGATTTTTTCTGTATGCTAGGAGAAGCATTCTGGGGAAGAAAAGGCTATATTGGTAGAGATTTTCACGGATTTGATGATCAACTAAGTGAGTTACATGCTAAGATGAATATTTATATCAAAGATGAGAAAAAATTAAAATTATTTTTAGAGAGAATAAGCCCTTGTAGTTATAATTATTATGATGTCTTTATAGAGATTTTACTAAAAAATAATTGTAATATAATTAAAATTAACTAAATACTAAACCAGAGGAGCTTAAAGTGCCAGCACTGTCTGAATATACTAATGTTTATAATACTACTTTAAATATTTTAGATAAAAAAGGATATCGCGCTTAGTATGATGAAAAAAAGGGATGGGATTTTATTAGTGATACTCCTTGTGGATTATTGGGAGTTTTTGCAATTTATGGATTTAAATCTCTGGATAAATTTCAAGTTGATTGATGGAAAGATGATGAAAAAAATCCATACCGAAATATATCTAAAGAAGCACCAGAATATACTTCTATTATTCATGAATAAGTTATAAATAACTTTATAGTTTAGGATATAAAACACTTGGATACTTTATATTGCTATGATGATGATTTATTAATTATACTCTATGCTTATCTTCGGCAAACAGATTTATCTATTGCTAGGGGATTATGTGATAAATGGGAAAACGTAACAATATTTCTACAAGAAAAATCATTGACGGATAAATTAATACTTCAATTAGAAGAAATTGAAAAGAAAAAACATAATAATACCTTCTCTTATTTATATATAAAAACAGTTAAAAAAGGATATTTAACTCATACAGAAGTATTGAATATTCTTTGTTTATTAAAGAGTACTAAAGAACTTATCTATGATAAATCATGCAAAATATATACATTAAGTCGATTGAGAATGGAATTAGCTAATTATTCATGCTTAGTTAGAAAAAGAATACAAAACAAGCAACTACGCACATTAGCAGATCATGTAGAACATTATAATCAAAGCTATTACTATACTTTTTATTCTATTGATCAAATTATTAGTACTAGTAAATAACAAAAGGCTCAACAATTATTACTCTTTAAGACTCATCCTCATAGCAACTTTATTCTTATTTTATTAAATTATACTAAGACTATTAGCAATAAATACCTTATTATCCCCTATGATTAAATACGAAAAAAATAATACAATTATCATAAATAACGATATCTACTTAACTCCTATCTGTACCCTGAAAGATATCATCACTTCCCTTTATCCTTGGGAAAAATGGATAACCGACTCCCAAGGCGAAACTGTTGCTTATCGGCTAGTTTTAGGTAAAGCGAAAAACCGATATGGTCGGTTATTTTTAGTCACTCATTTTACATCACCCGCAAATGAAAACGCCTTGCTAAGTTCATGGTACTTGGCACCCGAAAAATTAATGGATGGAATACAAAATAGCCCTAAAGGAAAAATAACCCACAATCTAAAACAATGGTTTCACCAAGAAACCAGAATGAAGCTCCCGATTGCAAGTCAAAAAATGCATATCGGCGTATCTTACGATCCGTGGAATTGTTCAGGCTCTATCGCCTGCCATTATTGTTCAAATTTCAATAATGATATCGAGTGGAAAGCATTCCATAAACGAAATAAAAGATAATAATAACGGATAAATTATATTCCATTAAGTGAAATAAGATATTCTCTAGAAATAGAAATAAATAATATTTTGCTCCACTTTTTATCAGTCATATTCAAAAAGACATAAGAGTTCTTTCTTGTTTTTATTAAATAATTTCACTTAATATTGTTTCCTTATATTAAATTTAACTTTCAACCATAACAATAACGCTAGGTTACATTATTTTCACTTATATCTCGGTTCTATTTTTCATTAAAAAAAACATTGTATATAAAAAAGCAAAATAAATAACCACACGGCAATTAAAGTCAAATTAACGTTAAATATCTTATATTTATAGAATTTCGGAATAAATAATTCATAATGAAATTTTAATTTTTAATATTTGCAATTTAAATTAAATATAAATTAATTTGTTCCTATCGAGTTGCATAATATGAGTAAAACAGATAAAAAAACTTACTTATAAAGATAAATCATTATATTTAAATCAAATGCAAAGCTAATTAAATGTAAGGGAAAGTAAAAATCGTTAAATATTTCTTATTGACTCAAGAACTGTTTTATATAAAACTAAATGCATATATTAGAAAAAATTACTTATTATTTTATTTTTAGTTATTATTTTATTTATACCAGGAAAATTGAACTCATATAAGGTAATTATATTATTGCCTAGGATAGGTATTTCTTAATTTAAATTATTCATCAATACGCTGAGCATTTAATTAAGAACTTAAGCTAAATAAGGAGCTTAGTTTAAATGAGTAAAAATACTCTTGGTAGTGTTGCCCCCAAAGAACGTATTAATATCAAATATATCCCTAATGATGGCGGTGTTCAATCTGAAGTCGAATTGCCTTTAAATATGCTTATTGTGGGCGATATGAAAGGAAAGACCGAAGAAACCCCTATTGAAGATCGTAAAACCATTTCTATTAATCAGAACAACTTTAATTCAGTTATGGAAAGCGCAGGTATTAATCTTAATATTGCGGTTCCAAATACCTTAGATGAAAAAAGTGAATCTGATCTTAACGTCAATTTAGAGATTAAATCACTACAAGATTTTTCTCCTGATAATATTGCGCGCCAAGTTCCTGAGCTAAAAAAACTATTAGAACTAAGAGAAGCGCTCGTTGCGTTAAAAGGCCCTCTTGGCAATATCCCCGCTTTTAGAAAACGTCTGCAAGAACTTCTGGAAAATGAAGCAACGCGCGAACAATTACTGAAAGAACTTGATATTGCTAGACAAAAATAATGTTTACAGAGGATGACCTTATGTCTTTAGTTAATGAAGCCCAACAAGAACAAGCGGCAATATCTGGCAGTTCTTTACTTGACGAAATTATGGCGCAATCAAGAATGTCGCCAGAAACGGAAGCCTATGATATTGCTAAACAAGGCGTTGCTGCTTTTATTAGTAATATTTTTGCTAATCCGTCAGAAGAAGAGCCTATTAATAAGCTTTTGATTGATAAAATGCTCGTTGAGTTGGACTCTCAATTAAGTGCTCAAGTTGACCAAATTTTACATGCACCAAAATTTCAAGAAATTGAGTCATCATGGCGTTCATTAAAATTACTCGTTGATCGTACTGATTTCCGTGAAAACATTAAAATCAATATCTTACATGCAACAAAAGAAGAACTATTAGAAGATTTTGAGTTCTCTCCAGAAATTGTTCAATCCGGATTTTATCAACATGTTTACTCTTCTGGCTATGGCCAGTTTGGTGGTGAACCTGTCGCGACAGTCATTGGTAACTATGCATTTAATAACACCACGCCTGACTTAAAATTAATGCAATATGTTAGTGCTGTGGGTGCAATGGCTCATGCTCCCTTTATTTCATCTGTATCACCTAATTTCTTAGGTATTAATAGCTATGCTGAATTGCCAGCTATTAAAGATCTTAAATCTGTTTTTGAAGGCCCAGCTCATACGAAATGGCGTTCACTGCGAGAATCTGAAGATGCACGTTATTTAGGCTTAACAGCACCTCGTTTCTTAGTGCGCTTACCTTATTCACCGACAGAGAATCCAATTAAGTTATTTAATTACTCTGAAGATGTGAAGCAAGATCATGAGCATTATTTATGGGGCAATACTGCATTCTTATTAGCAAGTTGCATTAATGATAGTTTTGCCAAATATCGCTGGTGCCCAAATATTATTGGTCCTCAAAGTGGCGGTACTGTTAGTGATTTACCTGTGCATAATTTTGAAGCTATGGGTGAATTACAAACTAAAATTCCAACAGAAGTTTTAGTTACTGACAGACGCGAATTTGAATTAGCAGAAGAAGGTTTTATCACTTTAACCATGCGTAAAGGTAGTGATAATGCCGCATTCTTCTCTGCAAACTCAGTGCAAAAACCGAAAAACTACCCTAATACGCGTGAAGGAAAATTAGCAGAAACTAACTATAAGTTAGGAACTCAGCTTCCTTACATGTTTATTATCAATCGATTAGCTCACTATATTAAAGTACTACAGCGCGAACAAATTGGCTCATGGAAAGAGCGTCAAGATCTTGAGCGAGAGCTTAATATCTGGCTAAAACAATATATTGCAGATCAGGAAAATCCACCAGCAGACGTTCGTAGTAGACGCCCTCTACGCTCAGCTCAAATCCAAGTTCTGGATGTTGATGGCGATCCGGGTTGGTATCAAGTCGCTATTCAAGTTCGCCCTCATTTTAAATATATGGGTGCAAACTTTGAATTATCTCTTGTTGGTCGCTTAGATAAGGAATAAGTGCGATGACAGCTCTGTATAACTTGGAAGATAACCCCGCTTCCAGTTTATTTGAGCGCATACAAGGGAAGAGCGTAGGCTCTTCCCAACGCGCAAAAATCCAAGCGTTGCTCATGTCAATTAAGCAAAATTTAAATCAGGTTTTAAATAGTAGACCTTTAGGTTGCCAAAGTACTCCCGCTTTAGGCGTTCCTGATTTAAATGATGCGATATTAACAGGAGTCGATTTCAAGGTTCATTTATCCAATATTATTGCGGATTGCATTACTACTTATGAACCAAGAATAACTAATGTCACAGTTCATTTTATAGAAAATGAAGCAGAACCATTGTCACTGCAATTTAGTATTACTGCTTTTATCGTATTAGAAAATCAAAAGCAACTTATTGAATTTAACGTGCAATTAGACAACAACCGTAGATACCAATTGACGCAATTTTAATATGTCTTCAAATCACTATTTTGATAATGAATTAAGCTATCTCGATAAGCTTGAGCAGTATGTTGCAACTGAAAAACCGCAACTTATTAATCAAATATCTGAAAAAGTGCGTGATCCTGATGCCGCTCGCCTTTTAGATGGTATTGCTTATTTATCAGGTAATTTACGAGAACAAATAGATAGACAATTTCCTGAACTAACAAACAGTTTAGTGAATATGCTATGGCCTGCTTACGCACGTCCATTTCCTAGTATGACAGTTATGGAATATCGAACAGAGCCATCTCAAGAACACGCTATTAAAATAGCCAAAGGGCAAGCGTTTATTAGTCGCCCATTATATGTTCAAAATGACTTGGCTCAAAATGATGATGATAATTGGCATCAATGCCAATTTACACAATGTCGCGATTTGTGGGTTCTCCCCATGCAAATAACACATATTACTCAAAATAAAGATACGTTGGATATTCATTTTTCTCTAAACCAATTACAGTCGCTAGTAGCAGTTGGCTTAGAGAAACTGTGTATTTACCTTAATGGGCTCTCTTATACAACGACCCAATTATTTTATTTATTAAATAGCAAAGTCAAGAAAGCAAAAATAACTACAGTTAAACATCAAATTACATTAGAACATTTTTCTGTTGAGCCTATTGGCTTTCATGCTGAAGACTCCCTTTTACCTTATCCTAAAAATAGCTATGAAGGATATCGCTTATTACAGGAGTATTTTTGTTTTCCTGAAGCATTTTTATCTCTTGCCATAAAGGGATTAGACAATCTCCCTCCTGCCTTAAGGTCGGATTCTTTTACATTATCAATTCAATTTGAATGTGATATTCCAGAAGCAATGCTTATCACTGAAGAGAGTATCAAGATTAATTGCGTACCTGCAGTTAATTTATTTAAATCTGAGAGTGAGGCAATTAATTTAACGGGAAAAGAAACGGAATATGTTCTGAATAAAAGCCATAAAAAACAAGATTGCTATGATATTTTTTCAATAAATACCATTCAAGGTTGGCGTTATATTCCTAATCAGAAGTCCTATATTACTCGTTACACTGCTTTTGAAAGTTTTCATCATCAAAATAATCACGAAAACCCAGAAAGAACAGGCTATTATCGCTTAAAAATCGCACACCATAAATCTAATTATGGTTATCAACATACCTTGTCTTTTGTACGAAATAATGAAGAAAATTTACTCAACTGTGAAGAGAGTATTTCAGTCTCAATGAACTGTACTAATCGTACTTTAGCCTCTTCATTGTCGTCTCATTCAATAAAGTTTGATGAACATACTGCTATTGCTGGCATTTCATCTACCAGCAATATTATTAAGCCAACAAAAGCGCTTTATCCTTTATTAGGAAATACGCTGTATTGGTCTGAGTTGACTAATTTATCCATTAATTATCAATCTTTATTAAGTTTGACGGCACTTAAACAAATTTTACAATTGTATGATTTTAAAGCGAGTTTTTTTCAACAATCTGCACGTCAGTCTCAAAAGTGTCTTGATGCAATCACTGATTTAAAAACAGAGTCTATAGAATACTTATATAAAGGTTTGCCTGTCCGAGGTGTAAAAACAACATTATCAATACACCAAAATGCGTTTATTTCAGAAGGCGCCATGTATCTATTTTGTTCTGTATTAGCACAATTTTTTACTCTTTATACCAGCGTTAATATGTTTCATGAATTGGAAGTTATTAATTTAGATAATAAGGAAATTTATCTTTGGCCAGCGAAAATAAATCAGCAAATACTCAAATAACAGATCTTGAGAAAATACAAAGCTGGCTAAATAAAAAAGCGGGCAAATCTGTTACTGAATATAGTTTCTATCAATTAGTTGAGTTGCTTAATAAATTGCACTCTCAAAAAACAGCATTCAATAATGAAAACTTTATTCAGTTTAGATCAAGTGCTAATACGGCATTTCCAACTCGAGATGTTGTTTCCTTGCGCCAAGATGAACAAGGTAAGTTTGATTTAGAAGTCTCTTTTTTAGGATTACATGGTAGCCAATCACCATTACCCGGTTATTACCTTGATCATTTCGCCTGGGAGGAAGCGCAGCAAGTAAATCAATTAACGGATTATCTTAATTTATTTAATCATCGCTTAGTCACATTACTTCATCGTATATGGCGTAAATATCGCTATTACATTTGCTTTGAAGATGGTGGCCATGATGCATTTTCTCGTTATATGTTTTCACTTGTGGGATTAGGAAGTGAAACCAATCGTGGCATGATGAATATCAACCACAGCAAAATGCTTGCTTATGCCGGATTACTTGCTAGTCCAAGTCGTTCTCCTGATGTTATTTGTAGCTTAATTTCTCACTGTTTTGATTTAGAAAAAGTTGAATTAATTGGATGGGAAATACGCAAAGTGCCTATCCCAGAAGATCAACAAAATCGTTTAGGCATTGTTACTCGTCATTCAGGACAGAAATCTCGACCTAAAATGGTTTTAGGTGAAAATTTTAATATTGGCTCTCACATCTATGATTGTAATGGAAAATGCACCATTGAAATCAGTGAGTTATCTATTGAACGCTATATGTCATTTCTTCCCAATGGCAAAGATTTTTTGTCACTCATTACTTTTGTTTCTTACATCATGCACGAGCAACTTGCGTGGGATTTACGCCTACGTATTGCGGACAAACAAACGAATGGTATTTGCCTAGGCAGAGCGCAACACAATCAATTAGGTTGGCAAAGCTTTCTAGGAAAACCTGAAGCCAATCCCAGTGTGACAATGACTATTTTGGAATAATATTTATGGATAATTATTTACCCACAATCTCTTTTCGCTTAATCAATAGTGAGTTGCTTGAAAGTGGCTATGTGCCAAATAGTCAATTTACCCAGCTTGGTGGCACAATTGGTAGTAGTAAACAATCTCACTGGGTAATACAAGATACTCAATCTTCTATTGCTGCCACACAATGCGCTATTGTTTGGCAAGATAAGCAGTTTTGTTTAAAAACGCTTTCAGAGCCTATTTATATTAATAATGCCCTGATCCCCATAGATATTGGCGCTGTTTGTTTATCTCAAAGCGATCAAATCAGGATCGGTCAATTAGTCTTGTCCGTTAATATTAATTTAACGCAAAACGACAAACAGGATCTTATGGCAATGACACCACAATCTTTGATTGTGACTGATGATAATCCGCTAGATCCCTTACTACAAAAGAACACGCCCCCTGCTTATAAAACAGAAAATTATATGCCTTTAGCCCCAACGGTTTCAGGTGCAATGACGCATGATCCATTAAAAGCCCTTGAAAGCGAAAGCCTAGAGCTTATTCAGTCATCATCTTCTAACTCACACCACCACTCGCTTTCTTCGCCTCATTCAGATAATCAGGGAGCTTTTATGGTTCAAGAATTTATGGATTTACCCGAAATGACATCCCTGGATAATGAGATAAATACAGATGTTGACTATGTTGCAATTAATCCATTAATGAAGGGGTTAGGTGTACACCTTAACTTGCAAAATTCTCAGCAAGCGAATGATTTTCTCATTGAGTTAGGAAAAACAACACAATCAGCAATTAAAGGTTTATTGGCATTACAACAGCAAGAAAATTTACAAGATAAACAATTGCGACCAATCGAAGATAATCCTCTTCGTTTAAATAACCAATATGACAGTGTAATGCGCTTAATGTTTACGGACGAACGTAGTCCAGTGCATTTATCTGCACCTTCAGCAGTGGCGGAAAGCCTACATAATGTGCAACTACATTATCATGCCAATCAAGAGGCTATTTCAGCTGCATTAGCTACCCTACTAGATGCATTTTCGCCAGAGCATTTATTAAAACGCTTTTCTCAATATCGCCGTAGTTACGATAACAATCCGAAAGACAGTGCTTGGGCTTGGGATATGTATACCAATTATTACAATGAGTTAGCATCATCCCGCCAAAAAGGTTTTGAGAAGCTATTTTACGAGGTTTATACCCACGCTTATGACCGAGCCTTAAGAAAAGGGCTTGATGAGGTGTGATATGTCGATAAAAACACTTACGACTTATCTCTTTCTTATTTTTGCAAGCACTCAACTTAGTGGGTGTAGTGGCCCTATTGAAGCAATATCAAAAATAGGCAAAGTCATGTGGGACCCTTCAACGCCTGTAGGAGCAGAAAAAGAACAACCTTCAGTCGTTGCATTCACATTATTAGCGGAGCCTGAAATCAATCCTAACGATCAAGGAGAGGCAACCCCTGTTCAATTACAAATTGTTTATATGAATGAAGATTCGATCTTTGCCTCTTTAGATCAAGACCAAATTATTGAAGAAGATTGCGATCTGAAAAAGCTATTAAAAAGAAATTATATCGATCACCAAGATTACACTCTTTTGCCTGATCAATATAAGCCTCTCGATCTCATTGAATTGGATAAAAAGAATAAGTATATCGGGATCATTGCTTATTACTCTGATGTCAATATTACTCAATGGAAAAAAGTATTGAAAATCAATGGAATTGGTCGTCATTACAATCTACTAGTCCATATCAAAGAAAATGAAATTGAATTTAGAAAAGAAGAGGAACAATAACAGTGTCAACAAAAAATAAAGTGATATGGCATGAAGGGTTGTTTATTAAACCTCAACATTTTCAGCAACAGCAACGTTATCAAGATTATATTATTGAAACGCTGATAAAAACCTATCACGCTCATTACTATGGCCTGAGCCAACTAACGCTAAATACTGAATTATTAAATCTTGGTCGTATTGGACTGAAAGAAGCCGCCGGCATTATGCCTGATGGCACGCTATTTTCTATTCCACAACAAGATAACCTTCCTTCACCTATTGATATTTCACAAATTCATGAAGGCAGTGACAATGTTGTTTATTTAGCATTGCCATTACAAAACAGTACAGTCAGTGAAATCTCTCATTCCCATAATGGCAATCATTTGTTAGCCCGTTATAGCGAGGTGTTAACACAAGTACGTGATTTGCATACTGAGAATGGGGATATTAGCCAGCTTAATATTGCGAAGCTCAACCCTATTTTAAAATTAGGGAAAACAGAGTTAGACGCTTATGTAATGCTTCCAATTTGCAAAATAAGAGAAATCAGTGCTGATGGGAGTTTAATTCTAGATAAAAACTTTATTCCTACCTGCTTAAACTCAAGAATTTGCCCTATTTTATCGGAATTTCTAGCTGAAGTTGAAGGCGCATTATTTGAACGAGGCCGCCAAATAGCCGAAAGAATTGGCTCTCCAGGTCAGCAAGGAATTGCCGATGTGGCTGAATTTATGATGCTACAGCTACTTAATCGCGCTTATCCTCAATTTTCACATTTATCTAAACAGACAGTGGTTCATCCAGAACAGCTTTTCAGGGAACTATTACAATTTAGTGGAGAAATTCAAACATTTACTAATGGCTCCCGTTTGCCTGATAAATTACCGATTTATCGTCACTATGATTTAGCATCAGGCTTTTTGCCTCTGATTAAATCTATTCGACAAGCATTAAGTGTTGTTTTAACACCAAGAGCCGTGCCGATCCCATTACAAAAACAAGAACATGGGATTCGAGTTGCGACAATTCATGATAGACAACTTCTGCAAAGTGCTGAATTTATTATTGCAGTGCGCGCTCAGTTACCTCAAGAGCAACTGCGCCGACAATTCGCACAACAGGCTAAAGTGACTTCAGTGAATCAAATCCGTGATTTAGTTAGTGTTCAGATGCCGGGGGTTGGTTTTATTGCCCTATCAACAGCACCTCGCCAGTTGCCTTATCATTCAGGCTATACCTATTTCCGCTTAGATCCACAAGGTGAGTCTTGGGCTGATATACAAAAACATGGAAATATTGCATTTCACGTATCAGGACAATTCCCTGAACTTGATATTCAACTTTGGGCAATAAGAAGTGGAACCCAACATGAGTGATCAATCATTAATCCAAGAGATCGCTGAAAAAAAGGTGAGCCATAAATCATATCAATTGCTATTACGTGGTAACAACATCAATCCAATGATTGATGCCGCAACGCCGTTGCTGGGTATGGTGATCAGAATGAAATCAATGTCAGCAACTCCGCTATCAGAAAAGCTTTTTCAACAAGTGGTCACTGACATTCAAGCCATTGAACAACAACTTCAAACTCACGGTTATGAGCCGGGCGCCATTGTTTCATTCCGCTATGTGTTATGCACATTTATTGATGAAGCAGCATTAGAGTTAGGCTGGGATCAAGATAACGATTGGGTAAAACAATCCCTGTTAGTTCATTTTCATAATGAATCATGGGGTGGTGAAAAGGTTTTCGTATTAATAGAACGCTTATTAGGTGAGCCTAAACGCTACCTCGATTTATTAGAGTTTATTTATCTCTGCTTATGCCTTGGCTATCGCGGTCGCTATAAAGTCAGCAATGGCTATGGGGATGACTTTAATAAATTACTTCGCCAACTTCAAAAACAAATCCAACAACTTAAAGGCGATCCTCAGTCTGTTATTTTATACAAAGAAAATGGCAATAAATCACATCAATATCGTTTAGGACAACGCTTTGGTGTTCGTTATATCGCCATTGGCTCACTGATCTTCGCCACCATTATTTACACTGTTTATGCTTCTAGATTGAGACATCAAACTCTCAATATTTTGGAACAGCTTAATACACTTCTTAGCTAGGACGCCATTATGATCCAGATTGATCTCTCAACATTAGTTAATAGACTTCACCCTATTGCTAAACACGCTTTAGAAAATGCGGCTGCGTTTTGTGTAAGCCACCAGCAACTCGAAATTACAGTAGACCAATTATTACAACAACTGCTGGAAACACCACTAACGGATATCCGTACTATCTTTAATAAAGTTGATATCAATCCCACCGAATTAACTGAGTTTTTAAATCTCCACACAGTACAACAGAGCGTGACACAAAGTTATCCTAATTTTTCACCTCTATTAGTCGAATGGCTAAAAGATAGCTGGTTATTGGCTTCAGCAGAACTTAGCCATAATGAATTACGCTCAGGCGCTTTGTTACTCACTTTATTGCAAATGCCCCATCGTTATCTCTCAAAAGCAGCAGTTGAATTACTCTCTCAAATCAATAGAGAGCAACTCAAGCTCAACTTTGATGAGTGGACTCTAACATCAGCAGAAGCACCAATAACAGAAGCTAATAAATCATCCAATCGTCATGTTCAATCGGACTCTATGCTTGCGCGTTTTACACAAAACATGACGCAACAAGCAAGAGATAACCAGCTAGATCCTGTTTTATGTCGCGACCATGAAATTGATTTAATGATTGATATTCTCTGTCGTCGTCGGAAAAACAATCCCGTGGTAGTTGGTGAAGCAGGTGTGGGTAAAAGTGCCTTAATTGAAGGGTTAGCTTTGCGTATTGTTGCGGGTGAAATTCCCGAAAAACTTAAAGAATGTGAGTTGTTAACACTAGATTTAGGTGCATTACAAGCAGGCGCTGCTGTTAAAGGGGAATTTGAAAAACGCTTTAAAGGCATTATGCAAGAAGTGGCACAATCACCGACTCCTATTATCTTATTTATTGATGAAGCCCATACCTTGATTGGAGCTGGAAATCAGCAAGGTGGCTTAGATATTTCCAATTTGCTAAAACCTGCATTAGCCCGTGGTGAATTAAGTACCATTGCCGCAACCACATGGAGTGAATATAAAAAATACTTTGAAAAAGATGCAGCATTAGCGCGCCGTTTCCAACTTGTTCAAGTCAAAGAGCCCACCGCAGACGAAGCCATTATTATTATGCGTGGATTGCGCTCTATTTATGAAAAAGCACATCACGTCTTTATTGATGATGAAGCACTTTGTGCATCAGCACAATTAAGTGAGCGCTATCTTTCAGGACGCCAACTTCCAGATAAAGCCATTGATGTACTTGATACCGCTTGTGCTCGTGCTGCTATCAATCTTTCAACTCCGCCTAAACAGCTATCAGCATTAAAAACGCAACGCCATCAAATCAAGATAGAACGTGATGTATTAACCCGTGAACAGCAAGTAGGTTTAAAAGATCATTCAGAGCGTTTGGCGATATTAGAAAATCAGTCTATTGAGATTGAAAAACAAATTGAAATGCTTCAACAAGCGTGGGGTAAACAGAAAAATATTGTTCGTGAAATTATCGAATTACGGTCAACTTTATTATCAATATTAACTAAATCACTTGAAGAAGAAGCAAACAATGAAAGTGTTGAAAATAACAGTGATGAGCTGAAATCTCGATTAAATGCACTAAATGAAGAGCTAAACGAATTACATCAACACTCTCTATTGGTCTCCCCTCATGTCGATAAAAAACAAATTGCTGCCGTGATTGCGGAATGGACAGGAGTACCTCTTAATCGCTTATCACAAGATGCATTACAAATAGTGACAGAGCTACCAACCTACCTTGAACAAAGTATTAAAGGCCAATCACTTGCAATCAAACATCTTCATAAACATTTATTAACAGCGCGTGCCGATTTACGCCGTTCAGGCCGTCCATTGGGGGCATTCTTATTAGCTGGGCCAAGTGGTGTTGGTAAAACAGAAACAGTAATTCAAATTGCTCAGTTGATGTTTGGCGGAACACAATATCTCACCACGATCAATATGTCAGAGTTTCAAGAAAAACATACTGTTTCTCGCTTAATTGGTTCACCACCAGGTTATGTAGGTTATGGTGAAGGCGGAATATTAACCGAAGCTATTCGCAAAAAGCCTTATTCCGTTGTACTACTGGACGAAGTAGAAAAAGCACATCCCGATGTTTTAAATCTGTTTTATCAAGCCTTTGATAAAGGAGAATTAGCCGACGGTGAAGGTCGTGTTATTGATTGTAAAAACGTTGCATTTTTCCTAACGTCTAATTTAGGTGATCACGTCATTATGGCTAATGCCGACAAACCGGATGAATTACATGATGCGCTCTATCCCGAATTAACCACCTTCTTTAAACCCGCCCTTTTAGCGCGTATGGAAGTGATCCCATTCTTACCGTTAACGCAGATTATTCTCAAAGAAATTATTGATCACAAACTAACTCGTTTAACTCAATTACTTACGCAACGTTTTCATGCAGAGATCAAGCTGGAAGAGACCGTTCCCGATGAAATATTACAACGCGCTTCACGAGCAGAAAACGGTGCAAGAATTTTAGAATCCATTATTGATGGTGCGTTATTACCCCCTCTTTCACTTCTTCTGTTGCAACACAGTGCAAAGAATGAAGATATCAGGACGATACGGTTATCAACACAAGATAACCAATTCATTGCAGAGGTAAATGTAGAACTATGAAGCACAGACTGAAAAATGCGCTCTCTCTCTTAACTTGTTTAGATGTGGACTCACTGATCAGCCAATTTCTTGAGCTGAGTATGCCTCGTAGTCCATTCAGCGCACTCATTGTTTCAATGATTAATAAATCAGAGAATCGTTTAGAGAGCTGGAGTATTGATCTTAGTGAAAAAGTAGAGAAAAAACATTTGGATGTCGATATTACAGAAGCGGATCACCCGTTGATCCAGCTTCTATCACAACCACAACCGATTCTCTGGAATGATCTAAAACAAGGCAGTTATATTAGCGATCATGCTTTACAGCAATTTATCGCCAAACAACCTGTGCATTGTGGGTTATTTAGTATTCCCTTTGTTGATCTTAATAATAAACCTTACGGGCTAATTATTATGTTAGGGGAAAATCTCGATGAAACGGTTTATGAGCAAGGTATTTTTTCTATTTACTGCAATGTATTTCATCATCAATTAAAAAGCATTTTGGCATTTTCTCAATCACAACAGAAAATTGCCGATCTGCAATATTTATTAAAATTACAACAAGAAAAAGAAGAGAAAATAAATAAAACCTTACTTTCATTATCCGTATCAAATTTCACTCCAACACAGATTCCAATTCATTCTTTTGCTGAGGTAAACGATCTTACTTTAGCTACTGAACGTTATGAGGAGTCAATTCTGCGTTACCAACAAGAAAACAATAATGATGATCTCAATTTAATCGCTGAAAATTTAAATATTTCAAAGCGTTCGCTTTTATATAAATTAAAAAAATATGGGTGTCTTAAATGATTTATTCACAATCAGTTTATTTCATTTTTCTCGCTCTCTTCTCAATAAGTCACGTTTTTGCACAAGAGCAAGAAAATAAAACCAACCTTACTGAACAAGCTCTCTTTAAGTGTCGTGAAGAAACATCTCAACTTATGCGTTTATCTTGCTATGACCAAATTAACGTTGGAAATAAATCCGTTTCTACTGTTGATGTAAGTGCGATGGGCGATATTTGGCGTTTAGCGCTAGAGCATGAAATGAAACGTGAAAATCACACCGCTGGGTTTATGGTCACAGCTCATAATAAAGGTACTTATCCCGTTATTATGACTATTCCAGCAATGGGATATTTGCCACCTCGCCCCATTCTTATGTTGAGTTGTATCGATAACATTACCCGTATGCAAATTGCACTAGTAAAAAAACAAACAGCCGGAAATATCCTGCTAGTAACAGATAAAACCCAATTAAGTAGTGAATGGTTTCTACGGGAAGACGGTTATCTGCTTGAGGCGAGTCGCGGGCTTCCTGGTATTGATGAAATCAAGCAACTGCTCTCTAGCACAAAATTAACCATCAAATTAGCAAATGATGAGCAACTAACCTTTAATATTTCAGGCATTAACGAAGAGATAAAACCTCTTCGTTCAGCCTGTCATTGGTGATAATGATGACAACAAAAACGCTCTGTGCATGGCGAGAACAGCTTTTAGCACCTTTGGATGAAACCAAAGTGAGTAGCCAACTTGAGGAAAATAACCCTGATTGGGAATATATCGAAAGTGAAATGATAAAATTTGGTTCACTAAGCCACAGCACTTTAGATATTGATGATATTCAGCGTCGAGCATTACAACTCTTTGCTACACAAACTAAAGATTTTCGCTTACTTGTCCATTTTTTAAGAACGCTACAACACGCAGGTATTCCCGATGAGCTTGTGATTGCATCAACAATTACAAGTACCTATATGCAACATTATTGGGATACCAGTTACCCTAGTAATCCACGTTTAAAACTTCGTTTAGCACAACAAATTCTTAAACGTTTTGAATCAGTCAAAAACATTTTTTGCCATCAAGCCACACCTGAACAACGTGATAATATTTTGGGTGAATTTGCTTATTTAGCACAATTTTGGCACAACAATCAGCCTAATTTATCAACACAAGTGGATGAATTAAGCCGAGCATATCAACATATAGAAAATACGCAAAAACCCACCCTCACTGTTACCGAAAGTGTCAAAGTAGAAACTGCAAATGAAATAGAAACACCACCAGAAACATCAGTGAACATGACTGCTGCCCCTGTAATACAGCAACCTCATGTTGAAATTAATCAAAGTGATGATCGCCAATGGAAACAGACATTATTAAAAGTTGCAGGCATTCTTTGTGAACAAGCGCAAAATGATGCTGTGGGTTATCGTTTACGCCGATATGCTATCTGGCACAATATTCAAACACTTCCCATAAGCGATAAACAAGGTAAAACCCCTTTAGCTGCTGTGGCGATTGATAGAATAACTGATTACAAAGCACAACTCTCACAGCCGTCTATCTCATTACTCAATGATATTGAGCAAAGCTTAACGCTAGCACCTTATTGGTTAGATGGGCATTTTATGGCAGCTCAAACCGCACAATTATTAGGGCTAATTGATGTTTCATCAGCAATTGCTCAAGAGCTTTCATTATTTTTAATAAGATTACCTCAGCTTAATCATCTCTATTTCTCTGATATGACTCCCTTTATTTCAGAAGAAACTCATCTATGGCTGGGGAGTTTAGAAAACCAAGCTAACAATAAAGTAAGCCCTTCGTTATCACTACACAATGAGCAACAAGAAATTATGGATTGCTTTGAACAAGAAGGGCTTAATGCCGCATTATTAATGATTGATAACGCTATTTCAGTAGCGACTGAACCCCGTCAACGGTTTTATCTACAATTACTTTCTGCACAACTTTTTGAAGCATCAAAAATGAGTTCCATCGCAAATGTTTATTTTGATCAGCTTTATCAAGATGCACTTCGATATTCATTATCAGAGTGGGAACCCAATTTATTAAATCAATTAGCATCAAAAATGGAACATCAACAGAACTCGTTTTCTCATAGGGAATAATAATAATGAATTGGTCTTTTCTTTCTGGAAAAAAAATAGCAGATTTTATAAAAAAATTTTTCTTTTCTGATAAATCAAAAATTAAATCCCTATTTTTACTTTTAGTTGCTTTAATTCCTGCATTGCTTGTTATTTGGATCTGGTGGTGGGGAGCAAACTATGAATTTAAAGGTGATTATCCATTACGCTCACTTAGCGCACGTTGGTTAGCTACTGTTATCACTATTTTAGTGGTTGTCAGTTGGGTTGGAATTGCAACATGGCTTCGAGTTAAAAAACTTGAAGGGCTGAAATTAGAGGTAGAATTAGCCATTGTTGACCCTGTCCGTAATGATATTGAACACCAAACTCGTTATTTAAATTACTGGAAATCGCAGTTTATTAAACATCAAAATGGGCACACCAATGCGCTTTATCAAAAACCTTGGTATTTTGTTTTAGGTACTGATGAAAGTGGCAAAAATACCTTATTAAAAAATAGCTTAAATACCTTAGATATTGCGCCTATTGAAAATATTGTTAGCGAACAAAAACTGCCTTTACATATAAAAATGCGACTCGCCGATCAAGCGATATTATTAATACCTGAAGGGAAGCTAATTACACAGCCTAACCTCATTTTAGAAAAACCAAAACTTTATCACCGACTATGGAATGAATTACTAGGTTGGTTGAATGAACATCGTGCCCGCCAACCAATGAATGGCATTATTCTTACTATCGATATATTACAACTACTGACAAACGACAAAGAGAAAAATAGCCAATTTATTGCCTCATTACATATGCGGTTACAAGAAATTCGCATCGCATTTAATAGTCAATTACCTATTTATATCGTATTTACAAAACTCGATTTATTACAGGGATTTGATGCGATGTTTCAATCATTAGAAACGAAACAACGTGATGAAATTTTGGGTGTGACATTTCAATTAAATAACAAAAATAGCTGGGAAGAAGAGCTGAATACATTTTGGGAACAATGGGTAAGCCAAATGAATAGCGCCCTTCCTGAGATGATGATTAATCGTGTAGATGAAAGCCAACGCACTAAGTTATTTAGCTTTATCAGACAAATTCAAGGGTTGAAAACCAACGTAATCAATCTAATTGATGCGTTAACATCTAGTGATAAACAACAAGATATTCAATTACGTGGTGTATATCTCACATCAGCAACACAAGTCGGGCAAGTTGATAATATCTTTAGCCAAACAGCATCTGTGCAATATCATTTACCAACAGCACCTTTAGCCACTTGGCCAATTGCTGAAACTCACAGCTATTTTACACAATCGCTTTTTCAAGATGTTTTACTATCAGAGCCCAACTTGGCTGCTGAAAGTCAATTCTGGCTTAAAAAACATCGTAGAAGAGTTCTATTAGCTTCTGTTATCAGTTTTGTTGGGATTATCGCTTTGTGGAATGGCTGGAGCCACTATTACAGCAAAAACTATCAGTCTGGTGAAAATGTACTTAATGAAGTAAAAGCCTTTCGCGCTTCTGATACCATAATAACGACAAATACTGCGGGAAAAGAGCAACTTGCTGTATTAAATCCGTTATTAGATGCCACATTAGCTTATGGTAATTATCGTGAGAAAAGTGACCTATTTTCTGATCTTGGGCTATATCAAGGAAAGAATGTCGGCCCTTATGTCGAAAATGTTTACCTTCAATTAATAACAGAACATTATTTGCCTTCAATAATGAATTCTTTACTTGTTGAGTTAAATAAAGCCAAAGCAGGGAGTGAGGAAAAATTAGAGATATTACGCATTATGCGCATGCTTGAAGACAAAAGTGGACGCAATAATGAGATTGTTGAAAACTTTATGGCTAATTATTGGAGTCACTTATTTACAGGCCAGCGTGATATCCAATCTCAATTAATGTCACATTTACAATACGCATTAAAACATACCGATTGGCAAGCTCAACGTAAAGCTGGAGAAGCAACGGCAATTAATGCTTTTGTTCCTTTTACTCAACCCATTAATACAGCACAAAAAGAGCTGAGCCGTTTACCTCTTTATCAACGTGTTTACCAAACACTACGCCTTAAAGCAAACCAAGTGCTTTCATCACCATTAAATATACGTCATCAAGTTGGCCCTAGTTTTGACAGTATTTTTACTGCTATAAATGAAGATAAACTTCAAATGCCTCAGCTTCTTACACTGTATGGGTTAACAAACTACTTTACTCAACATAATGATGAGCTGGTGGATCTGACCTTTTTAGATGCATGGGTCTTAAATTTAAGTACAAACACTCAATATAGTGAAAATGATCGAAAAGAGATCCAACGCCAAATCACAGAACAATATCTTAATGATTATACAGCTCAATGGCGTGCCGCCATCAGTAACCTTGAAATAAGGGAGTTTGAATCACTACAAGATGAAATTAATGCATTAGAACAAATTATTAGTGGTGAACAACCAATACGACGAGCATTACAAGTATTAAGAGATAATACAACATTACCAAAAATAGATAGTTCACTACCTGTTGCTGACCAAAAAGCATTAATGGATGAATTAAAATATAAATTACTCATACGGTTAGATAAAGAATTTGCTCCTCAAACTGAAATTTTAGTCAGTAATAATGGTGAAAACCTGCAAAATCTTAATCAAAAATTAAATGAATTACATCGTTATTTATTAGGCATTTATAATTCACCCGTTCCAGGTAAAGCCGCATTAAAAGCGGTGACATCCCGTCTTGACGATAATAATCGTGACATTATCTTTGAATTATCTCAATCAGCTAAAACATTACCTGAACCAATGAATCGTTGGGTAGGCCAATTAGCCGATCAAGCTTGGAATGTTGTACAAAAAGAAGCAATTCGCTATATGGAAGTTGAGTGGAATGAAACCGTTGTTAAGCAATATCATACCTACATTATAGGTCGTTATCCGTTTAACGCAGCGGCTACACAAGATGTACCTTTAAGTGAGTTTGAACGTTTTTTTAAGCCTAACGGTACATTAGATAGCTTCTACCAGCAAAATCTACGCCTTTTTGTTGAAAATAACTTAATTGAAAACAGCGATGGTCAATCACTTATTCGTCCAGATGTATTAGAACAACTTGAAATAGCAAATCGAATTAGAAATACATTCTTTAATGCACAAGGCAATTTAGAAGCGCAATTTGCTATTGAAGCGCTATCACTAACAGGTAATAAGCGTCGTAGTGTTTTAAATCTTGATGGTCAATTGCTTGATTATTCACACGGCAGAAGTCATACCGTGCATATGGTTTGGCCCAATTCAATGCGTTCAAATATTGAAAGCAAACTCACCTTAGTACCCATTTCTGGCGATAAATCACCGCGAGCTATTTTATTTAGTGGTCCTTGGGCACAAATGCGACTGATTAATGGCGGCAGACTTACCAACATAAAACCACATTCTTTCGATGTGAAATTCACTCTTGATGGTGGCGATATGACATATCGGATCACAATCGATGAATCTAATAATCCTTTCTTTGGTGGATTATTTACGCGTTTCAAATTACCAGAAACCCTTTATTAACTGATTTCCCCTCATATTTATGAGGGGATAGGATCTTTCATGAATACGCCAAAAGAAAAATTTGTGATAAAAATTGCAGGCTCTCCTTTAGATATCCCTGAATTTATCGCATTAAAAGCGGAATTTAATAAACTCAATCATCCTTCTCAGCCTGAGATCAGTTGGACACTTATTGAGTCTCTTTCATTAACGTTATTTAAAACTCACGGTATCGACTTGCAAAGTGGCGTTTATTACACGCTTGCTCGCCTTCATCTTAATGGGCTAAATGGTTTTACTGAAGGATGTGAATTGGTTGCCAATATTGTGGTGAGTCAATGGGATAACCTTTGGCCTTTCCAATCAAACCATCGATGTGATGTATTGAATTGGTTTAATACCAAAGCAGGGGCTTTATTACGTCAATTAACCTTTTCTCCTTCTGATTTACGTTTAATTTATCGTTCAGAAAGAGCTCTACAATTAATTATTGATCAAATTGCTCATACAGATTGGCCGAAATTACCAAAGCTAGAAAATTTACTCTGGTTTTTCCAAAATGCAGCAAAAACCTTAGAGCAAACAACAAAAAATACAACACAAAAAAGTAATAATGCTACGGTTAAGATCCCCCCTATTGTCTATATCAGTCCATCTGATGAGATAAAAGAAAATAATACGTCTAAACCTAATCCCATCACCGAAGTCGTTTTATATGACGATACTCCTATTGAGAAAAAATCAATGAGTGCAAAAAAAGGTTTTTTTATTGGATTATTCACTAGCAGCGCTATTTTTTTTGTTATTGGTGTATCGCTGTATTTGCCGATGCAAAAAGAGTTATCTGCCATTACATCTCAACCTGAAGGTGCCATTACACAGTGGTTATATCAACCGAATATTAGTTCATACGCAAATAACCTTATTTTAATGGAAAAACAGTCTCCTCTATTTGCTTTAAGAAAATCAGATCATATGCTGGAAATAGCTAAAAAGCTTTGGCCTAATAATGCTGATCAATCTTACGCAACACGACAATGGCAAAATATTCTCACTACACGATTAGAAAATGCGCCTATTGACAGCAGTTGGTCTGATACCAATAAATTAATTCAACAACTTTCTGACAAAATTGTTCAACAAGAGCGTAATCGAAGCAGTTTCACTCTTTCTTATTTAAAAACCGCTGTTTACGAAATACAAAAAAGTCATAATAAAGCTATTCCAATTGAAAACAAACTGTATGAATTTTTACAGACAATAAATAAAGAGCAGATTATTTCACCCGCATTAATTAATAATCTTGATGCAGACGTTAATGGATTATTAGCACGATATTATTTTCTTCAAAAAGAAGCCGAAGAATTAGGATTAAAGCCTTACTCTTATTAAAAACAACAAAAAATCATGGCAGATATTATTTATTATTAATAAGGTAGATATTAGATTAACATGAGTGAAATTAAATACTTAAAAGAAAGACAATACCTACAAAAACTGGCAAAAGCCTACGCACAAAAAAAACCACACTTAGCAGAAGTCTTAGAACCAGACGATCCACAAACAGGTTATTTAATGGAAGGATTTGCTTTTCTTTCTGCTCATTTGCAAGAAAAAATTGATGATGCATTCCCTGAAATTACACTTCCTTTATTACAACGATTAGGCTCGCAGGCAATTAAAGGTGTGCCATCAACATCAATTATTCAAATTAGCTGTGAAAAAGAAATTAATTATAGTTATTTTATTCCTAAAAATAGCAGTGCATTAGGTGACAATAATACATGCTTTTCAAGTTGTCGTGATTTATATATTGAGCCTTATTCTCTTACTGAGAAAAAAGTGACGCATCAACCCAATAAAAGCTGTATTTCTTTAACCTTTAAATATCTTGGTAATATCGAACATACACAATCTTGTTCTCTTAATTTATTTCTCAGTCCAATAAAAAATATTGCAGATACTTTGTTGCTTGGATTAACTCAACATTTTGACTATATTGAATTAAAACACGCAGATCAAAATTATCATGGTGATAACGCAACATTTTGTTTTAATACTCAAATAGGTGAAAAATATCCTATTTTTTCACAATCAGAAAATACCCCAAAAGCACCACAACAATTACTTGAAGGATTGTATCTTCCTCATGTTCATCACTTTATTAGCTTAGATATTCCAAATATTATAAAGAACTTAGATTGGCAAAAAAGCTCTCAATTTACGATTAATATCTATTTAAATAAGCAAATTTCACTAACAGAAGAACAGTGTAAAAACTGCTTCTTACTTAATTGTGTTCCTTCCGTTGATAAAGAGAAAGAACATACTGTTATTATTGATTTTCAAGAGAATAAGTCGTCTTATTTATTACCGATCCCTGATAACCACTATCTTTCAAGTTTATCTGAAATCATGCTATCACTTGAACCTCATGAAAAAGAACGAGGTATTTATTGTCATTTTTATTCAATAACAGAGTTAACTTCAGCATCTCGTCTACTACCTCAATATCAAAATTCTCTTTTCTATTCATTAACTATAGATAAAGATATTACTGGACGCACATTTTACATTATTCATTTTTATGATAACAAAGGTGAAGCACTTATCTCGCCACCCAGTTTACATTTTTCTTGTACCTATATTGGTTTTGAAAAATATAAGGATAACAGTATTGGTGTATTAAATGCACATAGTGAAAATATGCCTGATAATTTATTACTCACAAATATCACACCATTATCAGAATGTTTCCCTCCTATTGTTGATGATAAATGTTATTGGCATTTATTATCACATTATAGTGCTAATGCGTTTATGTTAATGTCTATCTCAACAATAAAAAATATGCTGAGTGATTATTTAATTTATGCGGAACTAGATAAACAGATCACAAGAAAAATAAAAAGTTCATTAGACGGATGTATTGATTTAAATAGTTATACTTATGATTATATTTTAAAAGGCAAGCCACACCGTTGCTTATCTTTAACCTTAACCATTGATATTAATTATTTTGACAATGAAGGAGATGCATTTGTTTTCGTTTCACATCTTTATCATTTTTTCCCTTTTTGTTTATCAGAGAATATGTTATTGGAAATGAAAATTAAATTTAATACTGATGAAAAAATAAAATGGTTTTTATCACCATCCCCATTAAATGGCTACAAATCATTATTGTGATCAAAAAGAGCCTTTAATAGGGCTCTTTTTGATTTTATTTTTTAAATTAATCAAAGCAATATAATGAGTTATATAGTCTTTTTTATTTAAATATGTTTATTTATTTCAATTAAGATATTACAACAACTTTATTGCGTTAACATGAATATAAAGATTATTTTAAAAAATAATTGACATAATTAATTACTGGATAGAAAAATAAGATATCAAAAATATAAATTGATAATAAAAACCTGAATCATTGAAATCTAGCTTATTAGGCATCAACACAAAATAAGTGTATTTTTTTCTCCATCTCATCACCACAACTCTAAAAAAGAGTAGTTTCACTTCTTATACCAAATTTACTTAAATAATATTATTCTTATTTAATACTCTTATTTTGTCATTAACAAACGAAAAAACCATTAAATACTGACATAATTTATCTAAATAGTTGATTTAGGTAAAACGGTTTAAATCTTTTAATAAGCAAATATTAATAGTCAATGGCTATCAATAATTGATTTTTGATCGCTAATATCGATCTTTAGGTGTTTTTACGCTACTATCTTTTAAAAAGGAGAAGTAAATATGAGCGCAATTAGTATTGTGGTAGGCCAACGAATTAAGCAGAAAAGAAAACAATTAAAAATAAGCGGTGTTGAAATGGGACGAAAGCTCGGAATAAGCCAGCAACACTATTCACGTTTAGAAAATGGCCATATAAAAATAACGGTAGATCAATTAATTATCATAGCCCTAATATTAGGAGTTTCTCCACAAAGTTTATTGATCCATTCTGAAGTAATGTCCCCCATGATAAATACATGGGCTAAAACAGCCTTATCATCAAGTGATATTGTTGTCTCAAGAAATAGAAAACGTCGCAGTCTTAAATAAAAAATAAAGAAATTTTTATAGCGTTAGCTGATTTAACATCTAAGCTATTTTAACGAAAAAAAACGTCGCGACTTTTTGCTTTCTTTCAATTAGATAAAATATTATCCACTTACATAATCAATCGCTTGATTTTTTTGTTAAAACAAAGAATCAATTGTTAATATTTTTAGAAACTGAATGTTTTAATGGAATTTCTAGTACATGAGATAATTTTCTATTAGAGCCTTCTATCAAATAAGCTACTATTTCTTCTGATGATAGCTCATCGACTTCTCAATATTAAAATACTCATCCAGCCAATAAATAAGATCCGAAGGAAAAATTTTAAATTTTATCTTGCCGCCATAAATCGGATGACTTGATATTAGAGTAAAGCTCCCTTTCACGAGATTTGTTATTTCTTCTCACCCACCTCAATTATTTCTTGAGCTGTTTTACCATTTATTTTCTATAAGTAGTTTTTTCAACTTATCCTTATTATTATCTACAACAAAAGTTGCTGGCATTGAAATTTTAGCTCGTATTTTTTAGCAACTTAGCATCATCTTCAGGATTTAAATTTTTTCTCATTATAGTGCTAATTTAATTATTACAATCTATTTTATTGATTTTATTGTATTAATAAGAGGAATGTGTGTGTTTTCTGGGCGATCCCGTTGACACTACACTTTTAGTGAATGGCTATATTTACTGCTTAAATAGATGTTAATCTGCTCTAGTATTTCATTAATCGTATTACAAGAGATCGGAGACTGGGAAAGTATCGAAATGGTTAGAAGGTATGCTCACTTAGCACCACCATTTGACAGAACATGCACGACAAATTGTTAAATTTATTCAATTTCGTATCATGCCCCCAATTATGCTGCCTTTTTATTTTGTGACTTAAATATTAAGAGGTTCAGGCTTCAGCTTTCCCAAAGCCATCATAATTGCAAAAATATCATCAATAGTAATTTTATTGCAGATAATGAAACAACGACTATAAATAAACCTCCCCGTGTTTTTCACTGTCTTCATTTCAAACAGAACAACAGCAGCTGAAAAATATTTCACCCTCGTTTTTTTGACTTTTGCCGAGAACCTCCCCGATTAAAGCAATATTATTTAGTACAGAAAAATAATACTCCACAATTCAGATAACTCAGTTTAATCTGCATGTTATTTTTATGTTGTACTACATTGAGGACTTCCATGGAGCGGGCTGATTTTAATACTGTAAAAGCCTTGATTCATATGTTTCTTGAACAAGAGCATATCAAGAATCGATTAGATATGATTTGTAACAATAAGATAAGTGACTGGGAAAAATGGCTTCAGCTAGAACTGGAATTCTACATGTCTCATCACGACTCAATAAAAGAAATAGAACGAGAAGTTAGATACCCTTGCGATAGACGGAAGAATAAAACCAATATTAATATGTTTATTGACCTAAAGTTTAGGAAAAAACGGTGTAAAAAAAATTCATATATTTTCATTGAATTAAAATGTGCTAAAAATGCTTGTTCACTACTATCAAAAATGGAAAGCGATGTATCTAAGGTATTATCTATAAGACAATCTGCTGATGTAAGTCGCTCTTTTTGGTGTATCGGTTTTTATACAGAATCAAGCAAGACCGATAAAAATAAAGCACAAAGTAGACTTAATAAATATGTGTACCAATATCACGATAGTATCCATCTATCAAATGGTGAGCTGGGTTTAATGATTATATAATGATGCTATTTTCAACAAAATAATTTCGAATCACATTAGTTATTTGATATTAGCTAAACTGGCCGTCTTAAAGAGGGTTAGTTGCGAACTAGGCTAATAATATTGAGTTGTTTAAAGAGGTGAAATATCCTCTTTTAAATTTCTCGATTTCAAATCAAGCTTATTGATACTAAGTTTTACTAACCAGTAACTATCTGTGCTTCTGTTAGCTGATAACCATTAAACCATTCATAGCGACCTGTAGCTGTTTTAACTAGCTTAGGGAATTTTATTACCGTTCCTGACGTGGTGATCCTGATTGATTTTGCTTTTCTCATTGCTGGCAAGGCAGATACCTATAATGAGACTGCTATCATTTCTGTGGTTAATTTGGTGCTATCCGAAGGTATAGATAACGGGCGTATTATCGCTGAACGAATTAACGATGCTGGCTATCAAACGAAAGGTGGTAAAGCATGGGATAAGGATATTTATTCAGCGTGGAAACAGCACAAGGATATAGTAAATAAATTGAATTATTTGCAGGACTAAAGCCACTATTGATTTTAACGTATAAAAATTGTTATTACAAATTTTGCTATCTATAATAACGGACAATTTAAACTATATTTTTGTCCGTTAAGTGCTAAAAGAATTATATTATTATGATAAATTATTCATTAACCTTGAAAATTCACTCATGCATATATGTATATTTTTCACCCGTTCTTCGGCGGTGCTATTGTAATCATTCGGATGTACCTTATCAGTGAGTATGTATAACTCAACATGCTCCAAGTTTTTTGTCACATTATCTTTTATTTCAATAAAATTACTTCCATTATTTAATTTTGTCGAAACTACTACATGATATTTTAAATTATCAGAAAAAGAACTATTCTTTTTTTCTTTAGTTATCCCATCATTGAAAGTGAAACTCGTTCCTTTTAATTTATCTATTTTTTTATTCCACGTATCACAAAATGCAAAAATATCATTTCTAGACCATCCAAAATCAAGCTTTAAGTCGATGATATCACTACTTACTCTATCATTCATAATTAATATATCTGGGAAAAATCGTATATTTGCTGTTGATGAAAACAATTGCTGATCTACGAAATATTGATAACTATCAGGTAAATTTTTTGATAAATAATCAGCAAATAGATCTTCAAAAACACCCGATACAGAATGACTACGCCCACGAAACACTCTCTTGTTTTCAACATATGTTTCTCTTGAATTTTGATAGGCATATATCAAATTCTCTATAATGTCTTCTGGTGACTCATTTTTATTTTTTAATTTATTTATTAGCATTTCTATTCTCAAATTAGTTTTATTATTACGGCTACCCCCAACATATGCTGAAGTTAACAGCTATCTAATCATAATGCTAAGTTGATAGTAAAAACTTAGCAAACCTTAGCATTGAATACGTAGTTACCTTAACATTTCTATATATCTAAATTTGAGCATAAATTACGTTAATCATTACTATGACTGGCTTTGAGTAAGTTCGCCCCCTGCGCAGTGTGCAATTTACCTTATCAAACCTTATCATCTGAAACGTTATCAAATGTTATCATTTATCTAAGATATCCAAAGATTCAACGCTAATAAACCTTAGGAAAACTTAGGATTGAGGAATTAGAAAAACGTTAGGATTTGTTAGGGTTTAATATTTATTTTTGTCGCTATCACCCTATATTTACAGTTTTTCTAACGTGTCCGAAAACTATTTTCTGTTAGATACATAAACCATGATTCTTAACGTACTAGAAAAGTCATTTCACTTACGCGCATACTGTTCACGAAAGTATCTACCTTACGCATCCACCCTAGTGATTCTGTTACCTCGATTCCAATACCAACTTTATCAATGATTGACTATTTACTCATCACAATTAAGCCCCAACTCATCGTTAAAGGGCTTTAATATAATGATATATATCACTTATATTGTGTGAAATATTCAGGAGTTACTAAGAATGGGACAAGGCCATATTGCATTAATTCATTTACTGACACATCTGATAATTTAAAAGTCAGTGGTTTTTTGTCAAATTTAATTCCGCTTATTAACACTGGGTCATTTTTAGATGTGCTTCCTGTAAATGTTACGCCTAACGCAACTGCCTTATCAATTTTCACGTTACCAGGTATAAGAATAATGCTGATACTAAAATCCATCTTTTGATGTGAATCTTTTTCTGCTTGCTTGATTCTTTTAATTAACCCTTCTGAAGCATTAACACCAGCCAATATATCTTTGTAAGAGATAATCATTAGATCCGTATCAATAATCTTCTTATCTTCTCCAACCTTGCCAACACCAACAGGTATTGAGAAATGTGCGAATGAATCAAATTTTTGCTTATAACATTCAACATATTCCGCATCTTTAAAAATTGTAGGTACTTTATTTTTTAATTCTATTAATGATTTAGATTCCTTTCTGGAGTCTTCAAAATCATTACATGAAGATACTTCGAAATTAATATCTCCTTTAACAATTTTTTGCTCACTAGATAATAAGTCATCTGTATTTATTTTTGTTTCTAAATCAACCTTACAACCAACTAATAAGGAAGATATAACAGCAACCATAAATATTTTCTTCATCAAAAAACCCTTATGATAATTAAACAAAACTTTACAATTTCATTTAACCATCATAAAGGCTTATAGCAAGCAAAAAATGCAGAGAACAATCTAAATACGACTTATAGCACTTTGACTGCTATTTCTTTTCTGCCATTTCAATTATTTCTTTGGCTGTTTTACCATCAAGTTTATCTTTGAATAACTGCTGTTTCTCTTGATCACTTCCTTTCGTGCTACCAACTTCAAACATTGTTTTCAATACAGCTTTCTGTAATTGAGCAAATTGTTCTGCTGGCAATTCTTCCTTCATTGATTGCATTGATTGTTTTATTTCATCAGTTGACGATGCTTTAAATTTAGCCTCGCCACAGCCAATGAGAAATAAAGATAGCACAGCTACCGTTAGAAATTTTTTCACATTTACCTCCTAAAAAGATTCATCAAGGATAATAATGAATAACAGCAAAAGAAAGCAAAACTATCAATTAGGTGATATAGCGCTCATTAAATTTTGGTAAGTTAACCTATTAGCTTTATTGTAAGCATCAGAAGAAAGTGAAGTCGCTTTTTGAGGATCACTTGATGCAATACTTTGGTAAATTGTTGTATCCCCAATCTGAACAGAGATATTTCTATTCGCTTGAGCGTTAGCCATTACCGCATTAGTATTTTCAGGCAAGACAGCTAAACCTTGAATTGTATCAATTAATTTCCCTGAGAATTTACTGTAGTGGTCAACTAAAACTGGTCATCGTTTTAGAGTTTTTCCAGTATCTCTTTTCAGATTTGGTTGGTGGTAACCCACCATTATATTCATGAGGTCTGAGTGTACGGTAATATCCGATAATATAATCTGTTATATCACGATCTGCATCACCAAAGCTTATGTAATCCATCGGTATCCACTCGTTTTTTAGACTCCTGAAGAATCACTCCATCGGACTATTATCTCAGCAGTTTCCTCGTCGACTCATACTCTATATTATCCGATAACACCATAGTAACTGCCGAAATTGTCTACTGCGAAATTGTCTACTGGTATAGTGACTACCCTGATCGCTGTGAAACATGACTCTCATTGGATGTCCCCGTCTTTCCCAAGCCATCGTCAGTCGACTATCAGGTGAAAACGACATAGCCCACCCCACCGGTTTTCGGGCAAACAAGTCAAGTACAACAGAGAGATATGCCCAACGCTTTCCTATTAGCTTGGCTCCGTAACTTGATACGTCTTTTATCTGGCTCAACACAACGACATTTCCAGCATTTACAGCTACTGAGATAAACCCCGAACTCATGGCAGAAAGTGACTATAGAATAACGCTCTCTGAGTTTTCCGATTAACGCAAATTGTTCAGGGAGTCTGACATCAAGGACCAGTAACCTTTTTTAATATTTCATTTTCCATTTCAATACGTTGAAGTTTTTTCTTTAATTCACGTATTTCAATTTGCTCAGATGTAATAAGGGACGCTTTGGGCGTTTTCCCAGCCCTTTCGTCCCGTAATTGTTTTATCCAGCGAGTCATAGTGGAAATACCAATATTCATGGCATTAATTACATCAGCAACTGTATAGTTCTGATCCACAATCAGTTGGGTGGCCAAATGTATTAAACCACTACATACCGCATGTAAAGTTTTAAGAGATCAGATAGGAAAGCATTCAAGATATGTCTTTGTTCATACAGAGTCAAAAAAACGCCCTGATGGAACAATGATACCTCAAATCAGAAAAATGAGAGTTGATGACAACAGTGGCTGGCGTGCTGGATTAAAAAGAGCTGGTATAGAAAACTTTCGCTTTCATGACTTAAGACATACTTGGGCAAGTTGGTTAATTCAGTCCGGAGTGCCGCTTTCAGTATTACAAGAAATGGGCGGATGGGAATCAGTTGATATGGTTAGAAGGTATGCACACCTAGCGCCTAATCATTTAACTGAACATGCAAAGCAAATAGACACTATTTTTGGCACTTGCGTCCCAAATGCGTCCCACTTGAGAAAAGTAGAGAATTTAAAATGAATGTAACTAATTGATTTTAAATGGTACGCCCTACAGGATTCGAACCTGTGACCTACGGCTTAGAAGGGCGTTATATACTGATTTCATTGAGTTTTATATAATTTCATGAGATTTCATCTTTTTGATTTACAAGGATTTATATACCTTGCATGATTTCAGCTAGTTTCATATCATTTCTTCGTTACTTGACCCGTTACTTGACCCGCAAACAACCCGTAAATGGAAATTAGTTATGGCTAGCGTATTACTGACTGATAGTAAAATACGAGGACTGAAACCAAAGAAATCTGCGTATTATACTTGGCAAGCATCAGCGACTAGAGGCACTGGACGCCTTGGTGTAAAAACATATCCATCTGGAAGAAAAGTTTTCGTCTACCGCTACTTCAAAGATGGAAAAGAGAAATTTATATCGCTTGGTGATTACCCTAATTTATCACTAGCAGATGCTGCAGTAAAATCCGTAGCAGCTGCTACCGAATCATCATCCCCAGAGAGAATTAAATATGAACACGCCACAGTAAAACAGCTTTTTGATGATTACATTGAAGATCAAAAACGACAAGGCAAGCGTTCATATGATAAAACTCAAAACAGACTAAATCAGGTTCTAGATAGTAAGCATATTGATGCCTCTATGCCTGCAAAAGATGTGACTCCAGATCATATAAAAAGAATACTTTCTGAGTTTATCTCCCGAGGTGCTTTGGCAGGTTCGAACAAAGTAAGAGCAAATCTACATGCGGTATTCAACTTCGGTTTGTTTGCCGATAATGATCCAGCAAAAATAAACGAGCGCGTTATTTATGGATTGGAACGAAATCCTGTCACTGTGGTTCCTAGACAAAAAGGTGCAGATAAAGCGTTAGATAGATTTTTATCATGGGATGAGTTGAAGCTATTATTAGAGCTATTCAATAAGCCCACCATCGAATGCCCTATTAACTCAGATTATGCGCGTCTATTTCTATTTTGCGTTTATTCCGCAGGACAAAGGCCATGGGAAATTCTGGCCAATACTCGCGACAATTGGGATAAAAAGAACAATACATTAACGGTTCCACCTCATATTTCAAAAACAGGCGATTATCATGTCATTCCACTGGTACAGCCTGCTATTGATATTCTTAATATCCAAGAACTATTGTATCCAACATCAAATTATCTTTTCCCTGCTGATACTAAAGAAAGACACTTGCTAACGTCTGAATACGCTAAACAATTAAATAAATTTTGTAAGAAAAATGAGTTTGAGAAATTTACACCTAGAGATGTGAGAAGAACATTCAAAACATTGGCTGGAGAAATGGGAATAAGTTCTGAGTTAAGGGATATGGTGCAAAACCACAAAAGACCAGGAGTTTCTCAAAAGCATTATGATAGATATGATTATTTAAGAGAAAAACGAGAAACGCTTGATACATGGTGTGAAAAACTATCGTCTCTAAAAGAAGCATAGTATTTATATATCATTTAAATTTCTTATTGTCGGATAGATGTAACCCACAATAAGGAATGCTAAAAATGAGAATGGCTCTATATGCCTGTCATTGTCATAGAAATCAGTTATCAACATTGAACTCTACAAATAAAAGAACAAAAATTGAGCATTTTAGTACAAAGTAACGTACACTGAATCACGATATCCCTATAATGGGTGAAAGATATGAAAGCTTTTAATGTGATAAGAATGTTTCAAGACGCACTAGTAGAAGTTACCTGCCCAAGTTGTTCTTATGTTGCCAAACAAAACAAACATAAACTTAAGAAAAACCTAATCTTATTGTGTCCGAATTGCGGTTACATGTTTTATTTCAATAAAATATAAAACTAAACTCAATATGCCAGTTGTTGCCGTAGACGTTGAACGACAACAACCAGCACATTTGCGCGAGTATTTTAATGAACGATTAGCGTTTTATCGTGAGAGAAGTAAGAGATTGCCGGACGGAAATTCAGTGCAGTATTTGAAAACGGAGTAGCGCCGATGCTCGATGGAACCGACCGAGTTATATAATCAATCAGTTATCAATTTCTGGTGTCTTATTGGTGTCCTGATTTTATATCACTTAAAAATACCAGAGCTCAAATCAATGAAATGCTCTAATGACAACTTACCTTCAAACTTGTCTCCATATTCCCGATTCATTGTCTGCATGTCTAGTTTGAATGATATATTCTTAAATTTACCTGATTTATTTATGGGAATTAATTTATTATCTAAAAAAAACTTAATAACTTTTTTATGCCCTTCAATATCATCAATATTTAAGTAAAAACACGCAACTCCAGATTCAGCATTATTCGTATATTTACAATGCTCGACTACGCTATTTAAAATTGCTTTTTGACATATTTTATCTGTGAACTCCGCATCATTAAAAAAATACATCCACTTACCAATTTTGTCGTTATTTATGTTATTACTTTCATTTTTAGATGAAAAATAAACCCAAAAATCATTTTCTCTAATCTTCATAAAACACCTAACTTATACATGATAATATTTTAGTGTAGCACTCTAATTATTATATTAAACTTCCTCTTGTTTTTGTCTACGCTCCTCTTCCACCTTCTGCGCTTCTGCCATCTCTCTCATTCTCACGTTATAGATTGATTGCTCAGGCATCTGTACACGAACGGAAATAAAACGACCATCAGGAATATCAATCGGGTCGCCGTCATTGAAACCGTTAATATCATTACGAGCGAATTTAGGTGCGCTAGGGTGAGTTCGGTGATAGGTCTTAACGAGAATCGAACCATCTTTGTTAACTTTAGAGTTAACCCATATCAGTGGCTGTTTATTAACATCGAGTGGAATTTCAATACCGCCATCAACTCCACCCCAGCCTGCATCTGAGTTAAAACCAAGTACACCCTCAATGAGATACTCACCTTTCGCTACTCGAGTAACAGTTGCGCCCTCGGATTCGTCGTTAGTTGTGAACGAGCCATCTGGATTGATGTCGATGATTGGGGAGGCTTTTTTGATAAAGCCGTTTGTATCAGATCTTGCATTTGCCGTAGTCCAAACTTCCCATGTACCAAACCATGCGCCTGCATCTTTTGTACTAAATAAAAATCTATTACCTCGCCCCCATAATGAAAATACATACTGATCATTAGTAACATGAGTGCAAGCCATACCCATAAACATTACATTATATGCTTCAATATCTTGGCATTGATAAAATCCGTTTCTATTTATGGACTGTTTGCTAACCGTATTTGGCGTGACATTTGTGACAACGTCCATCCCATTAACTGCAAGACCAGTATTAGTTAAATGAATTCTACCGCTTCCATTTGTATTTATTTGAAATTCATTGGAAGCATCCATAGATCCCATTCGCCAACGAAGCGAGTTATCAGATTTCAAGCTTTCAATATAGCTACTTTTTGAATTGTCTGGTGCTTTAAAAGCCATCACCCTGCCGCTTAATGCATTGACTCCACTATAAATTATATGTTCAGTAGCACCTTGAGGTACTCTGGGTATGCCTAAAACCCCATTATATGAGTTACCTAGATTGTATTGGAAGAAGCCATAATCACTACCGTCTGTGGAGCGTGGAGGGTACAAGTTTAAATAATCTTTACTATCTCTAGTTGCCGAGATTGGATTCGCAGACACTCTCCCTGTAACGTTACCCCCTGTTTTAAGATCTAGTTTATTTGCAATATCACTTTGCATCTTCTTAATACTATCTAGCGTAACAATCTCACCATTTGGCATCTCAATTTTTGTCTGGCCCGTTTGAGTCATCCATGTGTTCATTGCATCGAGGAAATACTCAACATAACTATTAATAGCGACCATTGTTCTTGCTGCATCACTATTATTATCTGGCTCAGTAATATGAATTGAGAATGTGGTGTTAGTGGCTGTGGCTAATGCAGGTTGTGCTAATACTAATTCAGTGTCGGAATTAACGGATTTAATCATATACGGAATATTAGTATTTCCCGATTTAATTAAAATAGTCATTCCGATATTAATAGCTGGATTATTATTTTTAAATTTAGTGCCAGTGCCTTTGACAATAGCAGACCCTGACACTGTGTTAACAGTGCCTGTTGTGTATATCATGATTTATTTCCTTATTGCTTGCAGGCTAATAGTGTTATTTTGAAATATCTATCTTCGCTGTCATACCTAAATACGCCGGGCGTATTCGCTTTTAACGTTGTTGATGGAGAATTCCAATAAGTAAATTCTTCATAATTCCCACCATTTTTAATTTCAAAGAACTTATTATCGTTTAACCATAATCGACACCACTTACTATTATGAGTCGTCGCTATGGTGACTACTTGAATAACACGGTCAAAGGATTGTGCTGGTATTGTAATTGTTTCTCCATTACCAAGAGAATAAAACTTAACTATATCGCCTTCGATATTCTCTACTTTTAAAGTGCCCTTAATTTCACAATCCTTATCAATAATCACATTATTCATTGTGCCTTTAGTGGCTTTAATTTCTCCTCTAAATTTTGCATTATCAAATTCAGCGTATCCGTTTTTATTAATTATCCAGCCTGATTTTCCCGCCACATAATTATTTGATTGAATGACATCCCCTATTTTTGCATTTGTAATAGAACCATCTTCGATAAATAAATCTCGAACAAAGAATTGTCCATTTTTGGCATACATGAATAATTCCATCTTGCCATTTGCGGGGTTGTACCAAGCGAAATTATTCGCGTTATAACCAAAGAATGATTCAAGCTTGCCATTCTTAACTTGAGCACTAATCACTTGCCCTGCTGCGTTATATTTAACTTTGTCATGAACAATCGTGATATTAATTGAGTGCGTGACAACACCATCACCAGTTTGACTAAACTCGGCCTGCATTTTTTGGTTAATCATGCCCTGCTGTTTACCGAATTGAGCCTGTACCTGCTCTTCAGATTTAGCCATTGCTTCGTTTGTTTTACTGATAGCCTCCTTATTTGTCACGACATCCGCAGCAATACGCCCCATTTCCTTATCTGTATTGCCTAACTTCTGATTAGTATTAGCTAAATCTTGATTGGTACCATCAATGCGTTTATTTGTTGCATCATTAGTTGTTTTTAACTCAGTGCGGATCTCCGTAGTTGTTTGACCGAACGCCTTATTTAGCTCAGTAATTGAAGTTTGAGTCTCTTTAATTGCAGATGTGTTATCACCAACCACAGAGTAAATTTCTTTAACTTCCTGTGCCCATGCTTCGTTATCCGTTGCTCGAACTTGCCATAGTTCTTTAATTCCAGCTTGAGATTGACCGTGTTTCACTAACAAACTACGTGATAGTTGAGAGTCAGCGTTACTAAGAATAAGTGCTGTCTCAGCATTCCAATCCAAGCGTTTACTAAGTTGTTGGCCGGCTTCCGATGACATGAAATGTCCATCTAGCTCTGGCAATATCGTACCTACATCAAACTCCGATTCTCCCCGAATAAACTCAGTCCATTCAGATTGATTACCGGTTTTATCCACCAGCCTTGCTCTAAAATAAAATGCTACGCCTGCTGACAAACCTGCCATTTCATAGGTTTTAGATGGATATGGAACATCAGATAACAGCATCAGACCTTCACCATCATTGGTTTTACTGTACTGAATTTCAGTTTTTAATGTATCACTGGTGTTTTCACCAAATCCCCAGTCTAGCTTAATACCAAAGACTAATGGTGACGCTCTAAAGTTAACCGGCTTGGGTGGGTTACCCATTTTTCCGGTTAACGTTTTTTCTTCAGAATATCCCCACCCGCTTGAGATCTCAGAGGCATTAATGGCTCGAACGCGAACTAAATATCGACCAGAATAAACACTAGGAACTTCAATAGAGTTAATGGAGCTACGAGGCATATTGACCCAATTGCCTTCGTTTCTACGCCATTGCGCTTCATAAGAGATTGCGTTTTCAACTTGTGGCCACTGTGCTCGCATTGTTTCAAAGCTAACGCCTTGACTGACGATTGAGTAAGAATTAATGACAATATTTTTCGGGGCTTGCTGGTTATTAGGAGGAATAACGCTAATAGGCCTTTCATCAACCACCGCACCAGAATCAACGTGTTCATATTTATTGGGATCATGCTGAATGGCGGTAATAGTAAATTGATTAGATTCATTTTCTGTAACACTAACAACGCGATATTGTTGTGCATACAGTTCTTCTGATTCAACAACCCACACACATTCTGTCTCTGGTGTCTCACTGTACTCCGTTGTAACCGTGATCACCTTCCCTGATACTGTTTGTATCGTTCTTGCTTGCGATTGCCCTGAAGGAAGATTGAGAATTAAGCGATCACCACTTACAGCATTTGCAACGCGATCTAATGTGATATTTCTGCCATCGATGGCACTCACTCGACCACCAGTGACTTTTCCTGACAACAGTTCATCAGCAACAGCGATAATGTAACCGGGTTGCGGAATGTTCCCATCTAACCCGACAGAGAATGTCACCATTCTGTCTTTATTGTTTGTCAGTATTCCCCAGCGCCCTTTTCTGTTTGCTTCACTTTGTCGAGTACAGCCAATCGCGGTAACTTCTAATTGATTAAACCCAAACCGAGAAACTAAATCAGGTTCAAACACTGGCTCCATTGCATCAGCATATCCATTTTGCGGATCTGAATACGAAACCAATGCCGTGGAATACTTTTCTTTACTGCTACTGCTTGAATAAATAAATTTGCCATCAATCACATTGGCTCGGGTATAGCTATAATCAATATCACGAGGCATATCTGCTAATGTCACAATCTGACCGCCACCCCAATAGGTCATTCCTCGAAAGATAGCCGCAAAGTCACGTAACACGTTATACGCTTCATTTCTATCTTGCACATAAACATCACAGACATAACGAGGTTCGGTGCCATCACCACCTTTCCCATCGGGTACCAATTGATCACAATACTGCGCTATACGGTATAACTCCCATTTATCAATCTGTTGTTGATTTATTCGTTGTCCAAGACCAAATCTATCGGAGATGACAATATCGTAGAAAACCCATGCGGGATTATTGGTCCATGCCCATTTAAAGGAACCATCCCACACACCCGCATAGGTGCGATCAATAGGATTGTAATTTGAAGGTATTCGGATTATGCGTCCTTTCGGTTTGCACGTTATTTGCGGAATAGAGCCGTTGAATTGTTTAGAGTCGAATTCAATATAAAGTAACGCTGTATGAGGATAGGTGAATTTAGCATCAATGACTTCAGTGTAACTTTGCAAAACAACCGTATCACCGATTTTACTGCTATTAGCATCATTAGAGACTTTTCTAACACGTAGTGACCATGATGTTGTCGATTCAGGTAAATCAATTCTGTGTGCTCGCTCATAACCTGATGTCGTTTTTCCTTTTACGGCACTATCAATAACGGTTTTCCAGCTACCACCGTCGGTTTGTAAATCAATGGCGTATTTAACTTCATTACCCACCAAATCCCCATTATCTTCTTGCTTGAATAATGAAGGCCACTTTAGACGAACTCGAATAGCTGATAATTGTGAATTGGTAAATGTGTGAACCCACGGTGTTTTACTCGAAATCGTTGAACCAACATTGATCTCATTTTCAGCGCTAGGTAATCCTTGAATATAAGTCTGTGCTTGTGTGCCTGGTCTAAAATCCCACGTCACACCACTAAAATTTGCATTTCCTTCAGTGTCTTCTAACGGCGTACCATCAAGAAAGATATTTTGTGCCGTTAACTCTCCGGCAAATTCTCCCTCACCCAAGGCAATGAGTAACTTTGCTTTAGCAATAGATTGTAAATCATCAAGTTGCTCAACAGGCACACGAGGACTACCACCGCCCCCTTTTTGGCCGTGAATTGTTTTTCTCATTAGATTATTCCAAATAGATTTATTGCTGATCTTCTACATAGATACCAGCCGAAATGATGGCGCCACCAATAGTTCTTTCGCCATAAAGCACTGGCACAGGGTAACCTTGAGAAACGGTATTAGTAGGAGAGCCAAACGCATACGAAGGTTTGTTTTCACCCTGATCTTGCATTGCAAGACCTTTCGGTTGAGGTGAAAGCATTTGGATAACACCGCCGATAGCGACTGATGCGCCAACAGCAAATAAAAGGTTACTGGCCCATAATGCGGAACCCCAAGGTAGCCATATAGCGGCAGCAACAAGGACGGCACCAAAAATAGTCTGAAAAACACCCCCTCTTTTGCTCCCCATCACAATGGGAACGATACGAATAATTTCTTCTGATATCGGGAAATTAAGATCATCAACACCAATATTCTTTTTCCCTTTAAATACGGCGTATGTTAATCCTCGTGATTTACTGGTATTTAAATACTGTTCAAATCCATTTAAGGTACAACAAAGTGCTCTGATTGCTTCTGATGTTGTCGTAATTATGCGCTGATGAGTTTTACCAAATGTTTTTCCTAATATTCCGCTTAACTCTATTGTTACCATTTTTTCTTTTTGCATAAAAACTCCATAAAAAAACCCGCACTTGGCGGGTTATTCAGTATAATATTACTGGTAGCTACAATTACTCTTTAAGTGATACGGCATATGCCATGATATATCATCCACTATTATAGTGAATTCAGGTTTAGCCCCCACATAACCACCGTATGAATTTTTAGCATTTAGCGTGTAATTAACAATCCAGCCAAAATTGACTTTACCATCGAATATACACCATCCTTTTCTTGGTTCAGTGAAAGAGTATATTGCTGACATGGGATCTTTTAAACGCCCTTCCTGATATGATTTTATTTTTCCTTCATAAAATTCTTTACTAGGTTTTTCACCATAATCAGCATTTTGCTCTTCTATCATCGTGGGTCTTGCCACACAACCCGAAATAAATAACGCTATAAAAATAACAAGTATATTTTTCATGACATCATCCCAATAGTAGAAATACCTTAACAAGGGTATCTATGGTTAATTAATTTGTCATGGCTATTTTATGTTTCAATATTATAACTGTGCGATCACGCCAATAACCACCATAAGGAACTCGCTGGCTTAATCGCCCATAAAGGTGATGTAATAACATGCCATCATCCAGAATAATACCAGCATGATTTGCAACATTGGATTGAACCTGCATAACAACCATATCGCCTACTTGTGGTTCACCTTCTACTTTCATAAACCCCGCTTCTTGCCAATTATCCATATAGCGATCTTCACCTTGCTCCCACCACGGGTAATCAACACGATAATCAGGTAATACAATATTATGTGTCTGCTTAAAATAACTCATTATTAGACCCCAGCAATCCGTAAAACCAAGCACAAATGGACGGCCAATAAGAGGAAGTTCGCCTCGAGGAAGAATTTCACGAAAATCCCCCTCGGGGTAACTGACAATATACCAAGGGATACCCAGTGCATCACATTGAGCCTGATCTAACTCAGAAGGCTGAGTCGTAGCATCTGGATGACTATGAACAATACCAATAACGACGCCTTGGTCTTCACATAATGCATATTCTTGGGGAGAAATAACGAAGTGCTCTTGAGGTGTTGTAGCTACATTTACACAAGGTAAATACGTCTTTACTCTGGATTTTTGTACGATAACGCCACATGCTTCTTTGGGATATTCCTTTTTTGCATGAGAAAATATCGCCTCTCGTATTTTCTTTTGCATCATTATTATTTCCGTAACAACGAGGTCCCGACAAAACCACCAAAAGGAAGAGGATTATTTTTACCAAATCGCGGTACACACCCCGTTTTCAATAAACCACTACACTTATCTAGTGATGGGTCATCAACAGGATTACCCTGTTTATCAAAATAACCATTTTGCCCTGCATAATCACACCCATCTCCCGATTTATATTGTCCACGTAAACACCACGTACACATTGAATGCAGCTGCCGAGTAGGTATCATCACACCTTGTAAATCCATTGGACTCGCCAGTGTAAATTCAACAAATTCATTTGTTTCTGCACTTTTACTATCAATATAAAAGACAGATACTCGCTCTTGGGTGGGATCTGCAGAAACATTCCCATCACTAAAATTCTCCGCATCGAGATAATGAGAAAGTGTATCGTGAATAATCACTTTTGCTTTCAACATATCATCATAATGCAGACATAATGCGGTTATTGAGCTATCTAAATTAGCCACTGATAATTTAGGATTAGCACTAGATCCCGTTGTAGAGGACTCTAACCCTTCTATTTTAACTGGCCATGCCCCATATTCATTCCCTTGCCACCAAATAGACTTAGCCTCTATTTCTCCTTTAGCCTTTTGCATTTCCTCTTCCGTGATGGGAATATTGTATGCATGGAATCTCAGAATATTAGGAACACCAAATTCTGTACCATCAACTTCAAAAAGCCGGACAGTATTGCCCGGCTCTAATTTTTGATAATCAGCTGTGATCATGATTTAAATGCCTGAATAAAAACCAAAGAAAGGGTGTAATTCCCTGCACCATTCGGAATGAGTTTGTGTTCATCACAACGATACAATCCAAGTGGCTCAAGAGGTGGTTTCCAGAAAAATGACTTTATTCCTGCGTGTTTATCAATAAAGTGACGAATAGCTGAAATGTAGTCTTCATCACCCACAAACTCCATTGACCATTTCTGACTGCGTGAATTTAAACCATTGCCAGAAACTTGTTCATAACCATCCCCAAACTTGACTTTCCTTGTGTTGTAAGAGACATCTTCAGTCGGATTTACACGCGGACACCAAGTGAATGTTTCCATTTTTAACGGCCTCCTCGAGTTGCACTCCAAATTAAACCACCCGGCCTAATATCTTTAGACATTAACTCTCGGTAACGGCTATCAACAAATCGGCCAATCTCCGCACCAAACTGCTCGAATCCATTCGTTGATTGAGTTTCTGAATTACCGTTACCATCAATGGTAATGTAAACCTGAGGTGCTGAATGAGCGCCCTGATTATTACCACCAACAACTCTAACCCCTAAGTTGCCATCTGCAGTTCGAGTTAATGGCATTATAGCCTCACTCCCCGCCTCGCCCATGAGTCCGAGATTAGGCGCGCCCCCCTTAGCAAAGGCAAAATAAGTGGGTGAGCTAACGATTTGATTACTATAAGAACCAAGGCTTTCTGAACTATGTACCCCACCTTTAGCATGGGCAGATACACCACCTAAAAATCCACCAACAGCCCCCATCCAACCACCAGCACCGGCCATTGCATTTAGACTATTCACTACTGCGGCATTAATGAGTACATTTTGAATCGATTTCAACACGCTAACAGACCAATCTTTCCAGCTGGCTTTATTGCCATTTAATTTATCGCTGATCGTGTCCACCATCCCACCCATAGCATTTTGAACAACAGAGGCTGTCTGAGTAGCATAATTACCACTCTCTTCAACCCAATCTTTCATTCCACGCGTTAAACCAGCGGTCCATTCAGATTCAGCAAGAGCAATACTTCGATATTTATTTTCCAATGCATCTAATGCTTTAGATCTGGCTTCAATATCTTCTGTTTTCTTTGCTGATTCATTGTAGATACGGTCTATTTGCTGGCTTTCTTCAAAGTAGCTTTTTTCTCGAGAACTCATGCTATTGGTTTGAGTCGCTAACGAGGCTTCATCGTTAAATTTGACTGTGGCTTCTTGCAGTTTTTTACGGGCCTCTTCCATATCACGATGCTTTTTGACGGCATCATCTGCTTTTTGCGTCCATTCTGCGAGAGCAACAGATGAGCGTTCAATTGCTTCTCTTTGCTTATCAGTCCATTTAGCCCCATTTTCATGTGATGCTGCATAAAGAGAAGCGGCTTTTTCACCTTGTGAAGCCCTAACCTTCTGAACCTCTGTTGCCACACTTAAATCTGCTATTTTCCGCTCATATTGTTCTGCGGTTCTTTCAGCTTCTTTTTGCGCTTTTTCATAGGCACTTTGGGTTGCCTTTCCTGTTTGAAGAGATTCATTGATTTTCTGTTGATTTTGATAAGCAACAACTTGGTTATTAATATATTTCTGCCTATTTTCAGCATGTTCGGGTGTATTTGTTAATCCCTCATCGTCAGCAGAAAATTCAGCTTGTTTAATGACCCTTGCCTCACCTGTTAATGAAGAGAGAATTTTATTTCGCTCAGAATTATCTATTAACGCTTGCTGTTTATCAGTTAATGTTGCATTGGGAATGCGCATTGGAATATTAACTAATGCCTGTCGAGTCGCTAAGACACTATTACCAATATTCATGATTTGATTGAATTTGGTTTGCTCGGCATTCATTAATAGTAGTGATTGATGGGTTTTATTTTGTTCTAAGTCCTGCTGACGTATAAGAAAATTCCGTTGGCTGTCTACCGCATTTAATGCACTTGTTGTTCTTTCTTTCTCTTGTTCCATTTGAGACAACCGCTGAGTTTCAACGGCTAATGCAGATACGGTTTCTTTTATACGCCATTGCAATCTTTCTCTTGCTACACCTTCCGGCAAGTTATCCGCTTCACGTTGAGCACTTACTATGCCACGCTCCATGTTTTTGATTTTAGCAATTTGCTTTTCGTATTCTTCAATTTGAACTTCAAGCGTTTTCTTTATATTTTTTGACTCATCATGCGACTGCGATAAAGTCATGTTAGGCATACGTTCTTTCAGAGTATCTAGCGTATTAGCATACTCAAGGGCAGATCTTCTCGCCTCTTGCTGGCGCTGATGCATAATATACCAAGCAGTCGCGCCCGCCATCACGAGACCAGGAACCCCACCAATTAACCCCATTGCACCACCCAAAAGGCGTGTTCCAACTGAAGTTACTCTATTAAGGTTTTCTTGTGCTGTGCGTCTAGCTGAAATATTCCGGTTTAATGTTCCTTGTGCGGAAGCTAAGCGACGTTCAGCTAATGCTTGTTGCTCAACACTTTGTGCTGCTAACCTTGCTTGTTGAGCCCGATAGACTGCTGCCCTTGCTCTAGCCGTTGATATTTTGATACCTTGCAATTGAGCTTGAGCATGTGCTATTTCACTTTTTGTTGCACGCGCAACCCCAATGGTTGCATTCGCCACACTCGTTGTCAGCCCGCCAAAATAACGCGCCAGCCCTAGACCAATTAACACACCAGAAACAGAGGCTATACCATCAATATTGTTCGCGATCCCCTCCATTGCGGTTGATAGTGTGCGAGTAGCACCTGATGTTTCATTAACATTGCCAATCCATGCCATGAACGCATTTTCAATCTTCTGTGCAGACCCACTTACCGTGGCTGGCAATTGCTCAAACTCGGCTCGTAACTGTTGCGTATTCGTCAGGATAGGAACAATTTTATCCATCGTGAGCAGTCCATTTTGCGACATTTCACGCAGACCACCAATCGTCGTTCCCATACCATCAGCCAGCATTTTTGCTAATCGACCACCATTCTCCATGACAGCATTAAACTCTTCACCACGAAGAACACCCGAACCTAATGCTTGGCTTAGCTGTGTAATAACAGAGCTGGTTTCTTCAGCACTGGCGCCAGAGAGTTTTAATGAAGTTGCAATGGTTTCGGTAACTTTCACAACATCACTTGAGGCATAACCCGCATCACGCATGGATTGTGCAACACGGCTGTATAGATTCGTATTCGCTGCAATCGATGTGCCCGTTCTTTGGCTCAACGTCATTAACTCTTGCTGTGCTTGTTTAAAATCTTCCAGCGAGGTAGACGCTAATTTTAATCGACCGCTGAGTTGACTCCATGTGTCTGCATAATTGATAAGTTGCTGTGTTGCAAAAGCTCCTGCAAATGCACCCGCAACGCCTGATACAGTATTTTTAATGGACGATAATTCACCATTTAGATCATGAATAGCGCGTTGCATTTCACGAGATGCACCACTGGCACGTCTCCCGCCTTGCTCAATGATCCGATAATAGTTTTCTCCCATACGCGAAGCCCGCGCTATTTCAGATTGAAACGAGGAAGAATTAGCAGAAATTTTAATAATCAGTTCACGCAGTTTTGCCATTTTATCCTCGCAAAAATAATTAATTTTCTGAAATAGACTGAAAGAAATTCTCTAACCCATTAGAACTATCATCACTTTCTTGGGTTGCATTGGGGTCCCACCGTAAAAGCACATCAGAAAGCGTGCATTTACCGCCTTGAGAGTGATAAATAGAAGAAACGATATGTGCTGTTTGAATATCACTGCGAATATCACCGATGGGATTAATGCGATCAAAAGCCATCCACATCCGAAGTTCACTCAAGCTCATTTGGCGAGTGAGTTCATCAAGAGTGCGCCCCATACGGAGCGCCAATGTCATTAAAAAGAAAGTATCAGGCTGGGCTACTTTTTTTCTGCATCATCAACCGAAATAGTTAAATCGAGCGCTTGTTTTAATAAACGAGAATGCACTGGACCATAAATGGCCATTACATCGTTGATGTCTGATTCATCAAAAACAACATTCCCTTTTTCATCACGCAACACATCAATAAACATCACAACATCAGCACGTAAATTACGTTGTGCAATTTCAATGTCAGATAACGAATGTTCATCTTCAGCATTATCATGATGAATAATTTCACGCCACTTCATCCATGCAGGTGATGACGGTTCACGAAGCATGACGACCGCATTTTCCCATTCAGCAACATTCACTTTCTTTGTGCGAAAGGCGTTCTTTTCACTTAAAGCCAGTGACTTTAATGACGGTTTTTTCATGGTTATTCGCTACCTTTATTTAAATTAACAGTCCCGTTTTTAATCGGCTTAGATTTACCTTTTAAACGTAGGGTAAATGAAGCGGAAACCACACCCGAAGTAGAAACACTCCAACTGTTTTGACGTACCTCGGCTAAAAAGGCATAGCCAATCCCCGAAGGGAACTCCACTTTAAAGGCATGAACTTCATCATTTTCATACGCGGTACGTAATGTTTCTTGTCCTTCATCATCGGTGAAATTACCATTAATGGTGAGTTCTGCAGGTGCGGATAATCCATTGGTAACTTCTTGCTCCTCAGAGCAGAGCGTGGTGACATCAATATCTGATTTCTGCCCACCGGTATAACTGATTTCTTTTGTTGAACAAGAAATTCCTAAAAATACCGCATCAGCTGGGTTAACTTCTGTTGCGGGTAATTTCGAGACACTGATTTTAGTGCCTTGTGTTTTTTCATATTTACTAGACATGATCATTTCCTATTGGCATAAAAAAACCACCCGAAGGTGGCTTTAGTGTGAATAATAAGGCGATGCTATTGCCAAACTTGGCATTCAAATATTGCTCTAAACAATCCTGTATCTGGCTCGTAGCCTTGTTTTTCTGAAATTTCAACAGGACTTAATTTTGTTAATGCATTAGCAAATAACAAGCGAAGCGTTCTCGCCTCATCAATCGTATCGGCATAAACATCAACCTGAATATTCGTCATCGTTTCGGCTTGCCCTTTCAGTACATCGCCTTTGACATCGTACAAAGAGAAGGCACACCAAGGCGCTGTTATTGCAGGGCTTGATTGTGGAGCAACATACGGAAAAACTTTATCAGGTAATACGGGTGATAAAATTGCGTAGATATCCGCCTCTGTCATTTTCCTAGCGCCTCATCAATCGCTCTATTTAATTCGCTAATAGCTAAATTGGCTGCCTTATCCGATTCACGATCAAAAGTGGGACGTATAAAAGGCCTTGGCGCCATTTTAGAAGTACCCTCTTCAAGAAAGCGCCAATAAAAGGCATTGTTAGGATGATCACTTTTCATGGATGTATCACTGTTTGTGCCTGATGCGTTACTCCCTCGAACATAAACGCCCGAAGAAACCTCGCCTTTATTGCGCATTCTGTGATTACGGGTCACTATATTTCGTGCTAATTTTCCCGTTTTTCGTGGTGCGGATGTTCTGATTTCATCACGTAATAACGTTGCGGCCGCATTGGTTGCTTTTCGCATCGCTTGATGACTTTCAGCTCGGCTTAAAACATCTAACTCTCTTGATAAATCGAGTAGATCGGAGAAATCCAAGTTCATGATTGTTTAACTCCTTGTTTGCATAGCAATTCTAATCGAGTCAATTTCTCATCAGGGATGACTGACTGAATATCATAAATTTGCTCACGCCAAACCATTCTGCAGGTACTGTTAATATCGGGTCGATAACGCATCCACACTCTAACAGTAACCTCTGACATTTCAGCATTAGCGGATATCAGCTCACGACCAGAAAGATGTTTTACTTCGCACCACGTTGTCGCAATATCAATCCATTTGTTGTGAGGTTGGCCTGATGGTAACCGCTCTGATACGTATCTTTGAAAAGTAACACGATGTCGAAGCTTACCTATTTTCATAACACACCTTATAAATTGATATAACGGTAAGGATCGAGTAGGGCATAGAATGCAGAAGGTATCGACGCGCTTTCTCTGTATTCATAGAAATAGCTCACTGCAATCATTAACGCTAATTCAATATCAGAGGTAATAATTAAACCGTCAGGATCATTTGCAGGTACATCTTTTTCATATAATGTACGATTGATATAGGTTTCCGCTCGTTTTTTCGATGCCCCAAGATATTGTATTAATAACTCATCTTCTAACGTGTAGTCATCATCAATACGGCATTGTCGCTTCAATTTTTCCAGTGTGGGTAGTGGCATAAATCCCCCAATACCTGCGACCATCCAGATCGCAGGCACAAAAAAACCGCAATTAAGCGGTACTTGATTGACTCAGTGTTATTTAAAACTATTTTGTCGCGCTTTTACCCACCAGCGCTTTAATTGCAGAAGTATCTTCAAGTACGCAGTCAAAACGATGGAAGGCTAAGAACGCAGTTTGGTCATAATCAGCATAACGTTCAACCAAACGTTTTAACGTCATGTAGGTAACACGGCGTAAAATGAAGCGGTCAAAGTCACCACAGAAGATGAATTTTTTACCCGCTTCCATTTTGTCGATGGCCTGATCCACAACATATTGCATACCTAAAATTTGTGCCGGTGCAACACCTGAAATAGACGGAAGCCATAAAGGACGCTTTTGCGCATCCTCCATTAATTTTAGGTTTTTCAACGTATCATCATTAAAGGCAAGACGGAATTTAGGGCTATTGCGGTAAGCAGGATCAATCGCATGCTCTAATTCGGCAATATCTTTCCAGTTTAATGACGCACCTGATGCCTCAACCGTGCCTGTCACCGCAGTTTCCAAACCTGAAGGCTGTTGAGGTGTTCCTGTACCAGTACCTTTAATTAAGTATTTTGCTTCACCACGACCAATGCGTTGAGCAATACGCGAAGCCAAATAGGCTTGAATATCCACACCACTATCTTGCAGTAGCTCATTGGATACACGGATGATTTTCGATGTTAATTTTTTGGCCCCTAAAATGGCGGTGCCAAACTCAACATCTTGCTCACCTGCTGCGGTATTTTCGCCCAGTAATTCACCTTCTTCATTAGTACCATCAGATGTTGACCACGTAATATCTTGACCGGTGGCAGTTGATAAAATTTGAGCCACACTTGCGATACCACCATAGGCTTTCATTTGATCAACAATCTTATTTAACATCTGAGTAGGAACAGTGTAACCCCCTTTTTCATCAGGTGAAGTGCCTTGAGCGCGGATCTCTTTTACCGCTTGACGCTCTTCAGCAGTAAGTTCACCAAAACCACAGCGCAGGAAGCGATCAAACGCTTGGTTGCGACGCTCTGCTTGCTCTGTTTCAGGGTTATTCGGTTGTTGGCCACGCTGTTCTTTCTCTTTGTCATCAACCAAATCTTGATCTAATGAGCGTAGTTGCTCTTCACGCTGAATCTGAGCATCTAAATTTTCAAGTTCAGTTTGTGCTTTATTCCATTGAGTACGTTGCTCTTCAGTCATCACACCATCACCCACTTTTTCGTGAATGGCGCGCATATCAATCGCGATAGTGTTACGTTTTTGTTTTAATTCATGAAGCTTCATAGTCATAGTATTACCTTATGCATTGAGTAAAGTCATAAGACGCTCACGCGCCAATTTTTGATTAATTGCTTTTTGGAGATCGCCACTGTCTCTGGCTTCTTTCCATGCATTCATTGAGCGAACCGCAGAGTCTGCATCTTGATACGCCGGATAGGTGACAGGGCTAACATCATAGAGTCGAGAAAATCGTGTTATTTCACGAATAACGACACCCTCATCATCTTGGTACCAGTCTTCACCATCCCGCGCGACACGAAAGGCAAAGGAGCTTTGATTGATATCGCCACGTTGCATCGGTGCTAATACTAAATCACGAATGGTTTGTGTGTCTGGCGCCGTAATGTCGTAAACAAGCCCACGTTCATTAACGCTTAATGACAACGTTCCCGCGGTTGTTCGCCCTAAGATATAATTAGGATCGTGATTAAATAACCCGCGAACATCATCATTGAGTACATCATCAAACGCCCCTGGTTTAACAATTTCACGAAATCCATAAATCAGTTCGGACCGGGAGTCGAAGACAGAGCCTAAACCCACGATATGTGTCGGCTTATTTTCCTCTCCCGCCTCTGCCCGAACCTCACCGACATAACATCGTGTTTCTTTTTCACTACTCATCGTTATCCCCTTTTTGTTCTTCTGCTTTTCCTCCTGCTGGCTTGGTGGCATTGACACTCACTAACATTTCATCAAGACCATCGACAGGATTCATGTCCTCAAAGGCACGCGCCTCATTACGGCTCATCCAGCCATCTGTAATCGCGAAGTGGTAGAAATCAGCACGTTCTTTCGGCGTTCCGCGCAACAACCCCGCCAAATTAAATCGCACATAAAATCCGGCTGTTCGCTCTTGTCGAGTAAACAAGCGTCGATTTAATTCCTGCTCCCAGTTCACTACCCACGGCATGATGGTATGCCGTACAAACTGGATGGATTGTTCTGAGATGTTTGAGTAAGTGGCTTTTTCTAGGTCGTTAATCATGTGAGCCGGCACATTGAAGATCCCTGCAATCATTGAGCGGTTCAGTTTCAACATATCAATCAGTTGAGCATCAACAGGAGAAACCGTTAGCGCCTTGTAATCCAGATCCGCAGGTAAAAGCATGGTTTTATTTTCTTGGCTTCGTAACATTCTGGAAGCTTTTTGCCACATATCTTTCAGTCGTTCCCATCCAGCTGCTTGTAACTCACCTTTTACTGAAACAATCCCCGCAGGACGAGCATTCCCCCCAAAGAAGGAACTGGTGTACTTCTGTCCGCTCATCCCCATACCGATAGTTTCAGCATGCTGAGCAATGGGACTCAACCCCATACGCTGATTATTCCCCAACGCTCGAATATGGATCATGTCATCCGGGCTAATGGCAAAATTACCCAATTCGTTATAAACGCCGTAAGTGTATCGACCACCGGTATTAAGTAGTGTCGTTTCCCACGGCATACAGGCTTCTAGGTTTGTCACCTCGCCTTTTCGGTTACGAATAACTTGGGTATAACCATTTCCCCAACCCAACACATGACGCTCTTTTGTTTCGCGCCATTTATAACTGGTTTGCCACTCGTTAGGTTCATCATGAACTAAATAAAACAAAGGATGATCACGCGCAGTTTCTACCCTATTACCCGACTTTCGCATTACATGCAGTGGCATCTGGGCAATAGACGATGAAAGCACATAAATACAGGCATAGACTGCTGCTAATTTCATGGATGTTTCAGGGCTAACATATACATCAGCCGTAAATAATCCGTCATTATCAATAGAGTCAGCCGTAATAGGTGTGTTAGGGCTCTCTAAACTGGGTGAGTCGTTGCGAAATAGAGCATCAATTAGCACGTTTCCCCCTCATAGCTACCGCCAAGGCATAGGTTATTGCAATGCAACCACCGATAATCAGCGTGTTAGCAATACCATATTTTAGATAACACCCCGCCATAACCGCACCAACGCCAGCCAGTGCAGTGATATCAAGTAATAAGTTTTTCATAGGAATAAAAGGTCTTCGTTAGGATCTAAAGAGGAAAGGAAGTCACCACCACCACCCCCATTCACCAATAATCGACTCATACCTGTAAATAGTGCAACAGGGCCGTCAATTTTTGCCTCGGATGTGGATTTATTAGGGAAAATATTGTCGTTTTTGTCCGGTTTAACCGTGACGTTCGACATCATCCAGTTCATAACAGGGTGTTGGCCATGATGAAACTTACCCGCATAAACCAGTGCTTCAATCTCTTTCATGGATTCAGAAAAATTACGCACCGTTTGAGCTACTTCTACAAGGGGTAACCCTTCTTCAGCCAGTGATAAACTAAATTGTGTCGCACTCCACGGGTCAAAACCCAGTTCGTTTAAGTTCTCGCCTGCCACCCATTCGATGATTTCTTCTTTAATTTGAGCATGATCGACAACTTCACCATCAGTTAATTCGAGATACCCCATATCAGCCCATTTGCGGTAAAGCTCCGCCATTTGTTTAGAACAACGCTCAAGCCGGTCTTCAGGTAACCAAAACTTAAAATCAGCATGAACATGACCGTTATCGGGCTGTTTCCATACTTTAGCTGCCGCACAAATATCAATTTTATTAGCAAGGTCAACACCGACCCATAACGGATAAGTTTGTAATTCTTGTTGTGATGCAAGCTCAGGAGCACTATCCCACTTCATCATATCCATCCATGAAGATTCAGCCGTGACCCAAATATTCATGTGTTTGGTGAAGAAGTTAATCCGTGCAGAAACCTGCTCTTTGGCTTTCTTGGCTAAACGGCGTAAATCATCCCAGCGCTTACAAACACCGAGACCCGGATTCGCTTTTTGCCACACGGTTTCATCAAAGGGATCATCGTCCTTATCTAAGGTGTAAATAATCGCGAAAAACGAGTCATCATCCACTTGACCACGAAGCACTTTAATACCGTAATCCCGTAGTTCGTAACAAATTCCCTCTTTATTAAAACCCGCAGTGGTGATCCCAAAAAGAAGAGACTGCAGACGCGCACCGGTGGCGGTTTCTAATACGTCCCACACATCACGAGTTTTGTGTGCATGCAATTCATCAACAATACCGCAGTGAATATTTAAGCCGTCAAGGTTATTGGCATCACTGGAAAGCGGTTCAAACTTAGAGGCGGTTCTTTCTTGATAGATAGCGAGTTTATTGAATTCAAATAAACGTCCCAATGTCGCTTTGGACTTCTTCAGCATATTCTTCGCATCTTCAAATACGATACGAGCCTGATCACGTGTCGTTGCTGCAGAATAAACTTCGGCACCGCCTTCACCATCGGCACCGGTCATATACAGCCCAATACCTGATGACAATGTGGATTTTGCATTTTTACGTGCAACCTCGTTATAAGCTGTGCGAAAACGACGAACAAAGACAACATCACCGTCTTCATCCACAACTTCTTTGCCTGTTTGTTCATCAATTAACGGAATAACAAAACCAAAAATATTAATTAAGATAAAAACATGCCAAGGCATTAAATCAATGGGCTTACCGGCTAATGCCCCTTTGACATGAGGAATAAAACTGTAAAAATCGAGTATGTGCTGTGCGCGATCTTCAATGAAATAGATGCCACGCTCAGGCCCATGCTCTAAATCATTCAAAAACCGTTGGCACGCTAAACGTACCAGTTCGCACGCAACAATTTCTCCAGCAACCACCTGTTCGGCGTACTGAATTCCATCTGCTACGATTGCCATTCATCATTTGCGCTTTTTCAAAAATGCCTCAAAAGGATCTTCTTCGGCGGGTGTGTTCATCGTGACTTTTGCTCGAGAAGCGGGAGTCATACCAAATTCACTTAACATGGAACGAATACGTTTCCATGCGTCTGCCTTCATTGCAGCAGATGGATGCGCCTTTATCATCAATCCACTTTCTGTATTGTTTTTGTAGGTATAGCCTTCTTCATCGAGAACATCACAATGATGTCGATATTCAGTGTAAGCTTCGACGAGTAACTCCAATGCCTTGGCATCCATCTGACTCATGACACCCATTGCATCAAGTTCTTCAGCAATACGCTTAAACCAATACTTACCTTGCTTAGTGAAATGCTTCGGAGTTGGGGGTACCCCTTTTGGCGGTTTTGGCTCTTTTTTATTAATCGGTCGTTTTGATGGGTTCCCCCTCACTAATTGCAGATGTGACGGGGTTTTAGGCGGTCCAGCCATAATAGAAATCTCCTATCAATAATCGCTTGGGGTTTCCCAAAAAAAGTTTTCTAACCTGCGGTGATGTGAAAAGAGGTAAGGGGGCGGTCCTATAAGGCGAAAGTGGTAGAGATTTGACCCTCCCCTCCTACCTACACGCTATAGTTTCAATATGAAATCAAATATTTTTATATCTTTATATATTAGATATATATCAATGACTTATAGTTTAATTTAAATTCTTTCTTTTGCTGTCTTGGTTCTGTGACATGGAATACATAATGACTGCAGGTTAGTGTCTGCATCAGTACCCCCATGCGCTTTAGCAATGATATGGTCGACTGTTTTCGCTTCAGTTGCTCGTCCGGCTCTTAAGCATTCTTGGCACAGATACTTATCACGCTTGAGTATACGTGCTCGTAACTTATCCCATTGGGCACCATAACCACGTTGATGACGAGACTTACCGCGCTGGTGGGTTTCCCATCCTAAGTTCTGATGATCTTCACAGTAACCGTTACGTTTTGTTGTTGTCTTGGCGCATCCCTGTTTACGACACGCGCGAGGTATACGAGGTGGCATGTGATACCCTATAACCTAAAGAGGATAATAATCCTCATTGATTTTAAAGGTGAGATTTCTCACCTTTACTTCTGACTACACCACGTTCTGTTATTTAAATCACTTATGGCTTGCGAAAATGCTTGATGCCGAGTTTCCATTACTCTTTTTAACTCATTGATAGCAACACTTGTCGATTAGCTTACATGCGTAAATCTGCCATTTAAGCCTTGATGTCTGGTTCTAACTTACCGCCAGTAATTACACCGCTTAATACGGCATCACTTGATGCACAGCACTTTAGCTTTCCCGCATCAATAACAGCATCTTTCATAAAACAATTACCTAAACCTGCAATAAAAAAATCATTGCTTTGCTCAGGTTTAACACTGACCTTGATACCTACATCTTGCATCAGTTGCTTAATGCGGATTAGTTGTTCTTCTAACTTATCTAGGTTTGCTGTATCTACCGTTACTTTTAATTTATCTGACACAGTGCTCTCCAACAAAAAAGGCAGTACAATGACCCCTGATCAAATATCAGGGTATAAATAAATATCCATTAGATTATTTGAAGTATTCAGCCCTGAGAAACTTACTAAAGAAATGGCTGGTTTACTTCGCTATGAGGTTTGCATGAAACTAGAATTTAACAGTGTCAAAGTATTTTCTGAATTAATATCAGATCCCAATACATCTAATGTAAGGGTATCTCTCTACGGAATTAACAAAGATAATGGTGCAGAGGAGTTCACCATACATCTTTACGTTGATGACGTGAAAAATAAAACTATCAAAGAAATACATGAACAAGCTGAAGCTGAACTACTTGCAAGAATAGACTCATACGGAAAGTAACCGCTTTGGTTCTCCATTTGTTGCCTGTTGGTTGATGATATTATCCATTTCTTGTGAAAGCGCTTTTTTAATAATGTTTGATTCACAGTTCGTTGATTCCATATCATCGAGCTGTTTTTGTAAGTCTGTAATTTGTTGTCCTTGTCGTTCTACTTGTACTTATAGTGCACGAATTTCTATTCTTTGTTGAATATTCACAACTACCTATCATTAAAAAAGCCACCAGCTATTAACTGATGGCTATGAAACTTTACAAATATAAAGTGGCTATTATTTAAACAACAGTGTACTGTCGTTTAACTCATTGTGTTTCGCTTGAACTATAAAAATTGATAATTTTTTAATGTAATAGTTGCTCATCTCTGATGAGCTATTTTTTAAATTATAAAAATAACCCGATTACTCAGTGACAATAAAAGTCATGAATAATTATATTTTTAACAGTTTATAGTTAGTTTCCCTATTTTAATCTGCTCACTCCTATTCGGGTGATTACCAACCTTACATATACCTTTCTTATAGTGGCGATTATTTAATATTAAAACTATCTACCCACTTATAATTATATTTTTTGCACAAAACAAATTAACTATAGGAGTAACATTATGGGACTTTTTGAGAAAGCTGAAGGTAAAGCCACAGAAACCCTAGGTAAAGCACAAATTAAATATGGAGAAGTAATCGATTCTCCTGAGCACATAATAAAAGGTGATGCGAAAGAAATTTGTGGTGCTGGAAAACAAGTAACATCGCAATTACTCGATTCCGCACAAGAATGTGTCAAAAACACACAACTCGGAATTAAAAAGAATCCACTAACTTCGGTAGCCATTTCTGCAGGTGTCGGTTTTGTTATTGGTTATCTATTAAATAAAAAATAGTTTTTACAATTTTGTTTAATTCCCCTTCTCTTGTTGAAGGGGATTATCACAAACACTCCATTCTAATGTAATCTTGTAACTCTAATATCACTGACTCTAACTCTGCAATTCGCTCTCAGAATAACCAATAATTTCTGATTGTGGTGTTAGTAGGTCTGATGGCGGTTGCATCATCATGTATCACTACGCTACCTTAATCACTTACGGCTTCCCCGTCAGCCTGATGAAATCAACCATCCTTTCTACAGATACAAAAACACCAGCTATTAACTAGTGGCTATGAACCTTTACAAATATAAAATGGCTATTATTTAAGCAACGGAGTACGGTTGATGTTCCAGTGAAGAGCGACCTGTTCACTTGGGCAAAATAATAAGATCCATGTTATCTAAAACATTCAGACCCCCATTAAACCCGCGGGTCTATTTTTTTACTTTCTTCGCTTCAATTTCCCGTATTGCTTTTAATTGCTCATTAGCTTTTTCTATTGTCGATAACAAGGAAGGTATCCATAATACCACTTGGCAATATGTTAAAGTTCGGACGGTAGAGGCACTAACACTGGTTGAGTCAATGTCTTGGGTATCTCTATACATTGACCGTAACTCATAGGTGTGCTTGAGCAACCCATCAGTAATATGTTGAGGAACAAGCAAATCACAAGTCGGCTCTTTTTTAAGGATCGTTCTATATTCAATGATTTTCTCCTGTGATTTTGCATCTGCCTGAATGCCATAGTGGTAGGCTGTAGTCGCTATTTGATTAAATCTATTAAATTGAAATATCTGATCACTTAACAGCTTTGAGTAACTATTATTTTCTTTTGTTAATTGCTTATTCTCTACTATTAAATTATCTCTTTGAGTAATGATATCTTGTATGATGTTGGCAATATAACCACCAGCGACAATTCCTACCATTACAATGGCAATGTAAAGTTTCCAATGCTTCATAATTAGTACCGATGATGTGAGAGAGCTATCTGACAGCGCTTGTCTAAACTGGCTTTATCGTTAACACATGAATTATCAATTAAGAGATAAATGCCACCAGCGACCGTGATGAGTAATACGAGAATAAAGCTGATAACGATAATTAAAGGTTTCCATGACATAGTGCTGACTCCGCATCTCTACGACTGACTAACCCTCGCCATACCTTGCCACCCGCATAAACCCAGCGTTTCATTTCTTCACAGGCACCATACTGATCACCAGCATTTAATTTTTTTAGTAACGTAGAACGTGCAAATGCTGTGGTACCGACATTAAAAGCAAAGGAATATAGAGAAGCTTTTGTTTTATCATCCAGCGGTACTTTAATCAGGGTATCAACTTGCTGCTGCGTTCTAATAAAGTCTTTCTGCAGTAATTCGTCACACTCTTGCTGTGTATATGTCTTACCTTGAATGATGTCATTTCCAGTGTGGCCATAACAAACCGTCAGAATTCCAGCAACATCATGGTATGCCTCATAACGCACTCCCTCAAAATAACCAATCACGGTTAGCGCAATACTTACCGCACCAGCACTCGCGACTACTGTCACTTTCTGTTTTAGGTTCATTAAATGTCCTTTTTAGCTTTAGTCAGCATCTCGCCAACTATCTTTTCTATGTCTTGCGGATCACTAGAACAATTACGGTGAACTAATTCAGCAAATAACGCTGTTCGTTTTCGTTGTTCTCGCTGTGTCATAAAATAAGTTGCTAATCCAAGGAGCATGCTGAATCCCATCCCTATTACAAATCCCCATTCATAAAGTGAGAGACTTGCAAAAAAGGCAGTTAAGCCAGCTGTTCCGTAGGTAGCATTGGTCAATTTTTCCATGCGCATAGTCACCCCCTACGGAGTGTCCGAGTTTAGTTAAAGAGATACAGATACACAGTTTTTATGTGAAGTAATCAGTATGTGATTGATACTATGATCTACGTATATAAAAAAAGGCCGCACGTGGCGACCTTTTAAATGAGATACTTTAGCTTATTCTGGCTTCAATCTTTCTGCATTAGCAATATACAATGCAATAACTAGAATAAGGATTGTTCCTGAATATACGATAAGTAATTGCGGATTTTTATGTTCAACAACAATAAGTCTAATTACAGCTGTGATAGCGATGTAAATAAAATATTGTAATGGAAAGTGATAATTTGATTGAAAGTATTTAATAATTAAGGCAATAAACTCAAAATACAGAAAGTAAATGATAAGTCCATCAACTAATAAATAAATTGAAACTGGATCACTAACTGTAAACAACAAATTAGCAAGAATAATAGTTTCTTTAACTAAAAAAATTATTAAAATAATTGCAAGCAATATCAGGCCAACACTACTAATCCATTGTAAAACTCGACTAATTACTTTTGTTTGATTTAGTCCTGTCATAATAACTCCTAAGAGTTTATGCCCCTAATATCAAGTTTTCTATAGATTAAAATAAAAAATAGATGAGAAGCTTTATATTTAATTGGGCCGCCATCAAGGTATCGAACCTCGACTTTTAGTTTAAATAAAACTAAATACTCTCCCAGTTAAGCTAATGGCGGAATGAATTTACCTGAACCAACGAACTATCATAAATGCAACTAAGAGCAATAAAGCAATGATAATTACATTCCGTAAAAAAGCGGGGATTAGATGTAATAGCGCAGACCAATTCATAGGCATCTCCTTAGGAAATCATTCCTTTAGATACCACATCTATTTTCGATAAAAACTTGCAAATGCAAGGTTTGCTGTTGATAGCAATGAGGTATGTTTACTCTTCTAAGTTTACCACACACTAATGAATATGTACGTTTTAAAATATAAAGGGATCATCTTTAAATTTAAGCAACAAAAAAACCCCGCCAAAACGAGGTTTTATATATTCAACTATTAACGCTTAACTCATTTGAGCAGCCATCACAGTCTTACAAAAAATACATTTTGCGCCGTGTGGATTGTTCACTGTAACATCAAATTGTGATGTTCTATATTGTGAACCGCTACAACAAGGACATTTAAAATAGAGGCGAATAGTAATAGCGCCTTTAGAGAGCCACCACGTTGCCTGCTGCTGGACCTTTCATACCATTTTCAATGGTAAATGAAACTTCTTGGCCTTCCATCAGAGATTTGAAGTCATCACTCTGAATTGCAGAGTAATGTACAAATACATCTTTACTTCCATCTTTAGGAGTGATGAAACCAAAACCTTTATCATCGTTAAACCATTTTACTGAACCAGTCATTGTATTAGACATAGAATTTCCTTTAATTTCTTTAATTTGCCATAAGGCATATGAGGGTTTGTTTTTTATTTTTACTTATGGGAATTAATTAGAAGGAATTCGCAATGAAGTGGTATCGAGGATAACGCTAAACGGTGAACAACTTTAAACTGACTAACATAAATAGGCCTGTACTTCCAAACCAGTGATGTCATTAAGCCATAGATAAACTCAGATAGCAAACTTTATTTTATATATAAAAACCCCGCAAAAGCGGGTTTATAAGTTGGCTGACCTTGATGTCACTCTTATCACAATATCATCATTTTTACGATCGTAAAGCGCGTTATGTGACTTTTTCTATGTATCGATCCATTTCTAAGGAGACATCTAACATCATTAACATACCTTCTATTATCCCTTCTGCTTTTTGCAGTTTTTTTCCTATGTGAGTATCAGAACAATTGTGCTTGTTAGCCAGTTGCATAAATGTCATTCCGAATAAATAGTAATCAAGCAATAGGTCATGCATCTCACTATTCTTTTTATTTAATTGCGCCATGCAACTAGAAATAATTATTGCATCGTCTTCACAGCATTGAGGACGAGCTTTAACCTTGCTTGGTATTAATCCACTAAATCCCGCAGCAATCGAATACCATTGAACCGACTCTGTATTATCTGCCGACCATGCACCCCATCTTTCTAATACCTGTTGTATATCACGCATTACGCCACTTCCTTATGTTGTCTTGAAAATACTAACTCTCTTACCTCACAAGCTTCTGTTAGCATGTCATTAAAATCACCATTATCAGGCCATCTCACACTGACCGTTTCTACATCATTATTAGAAAGTAGGTTTTTATGTGCGCACTCCATAGCTGCAGCATGACCTGCCGCATTCCAATCCATATCTGTAAAGATAACAAGGTGGATAACACCTTTTGGTGCTTTGAACTTTTTCATGAAGTTAGTATTGATGACCGACCAAGTATTTACACCATAGAGTTGCTTACAGGAAAGTGCCGTCTCGATACCTTCAGCTATGCCAAGTGTGGTATCAACAGAAAACATTCTTATCGCGACAGATTCTGCATACTCTAAATAATTGTCATCCTGCACAGCAGTCATTTTCTTCACAATATCAAGAGGCGCTTTTTTATCCCCTTGTAAATACGTTCTATGTAAATAACAAAGTTGTCCTTTAGCATCTGTCGCTAATGACCAAATAGCTTGAAATTTGTCAGAACTATTACGAACAGGTTGATGTTCACAATAACGGACGTTATCAAGTGGTAACTCAAAAACACCTCGATTCTGCAAATACTGCATGGCGGGTGTATTTTTCAGTATGGGTAATTTTGAATAACAGCCAGTGATACGTTGAAATAAATTCCCTTTTGGTTTCTCTTTTGTTGTTGGTATTTCTTTTTCTCGGTAATTACCAATCAATACATCAATTTCATCTGCTAATGTTTTAAAGTCTTTACCCTGTGTTCGTTCCAGTAATTGGAATCCATTCCCCGAACTGCACGTACAAATGTAAGTTCCTCGCCCGTCTTTATCATCAATACGAAACTTTCCTTTTTGCCCGCAGATAGGGCAATCACCTTTAAAGTGCCTTTTCCCTGTAATGTGAGGTAGCCCATAATGAGCAAATACTTTTTCCCATTGCCCTTTTACGGCATCAATTGTATTCACAGTAAACCTCCTTGCTGTGGCTGGTGGCTAATTTGAGTGCGTAATTTTTGAATATTGACTTGTGCCTTCTTGCGTGACTTAGCAAAGGCGATTTGTTTGTATTTAATGAAGTTACTCACTTCGGGCGTGATTTCTTGTGGTGTGTTATGAAAACCTTGTGGCCATACACCAAATTTATCTTTGAAAGTATTAGAAACCCAACCATCGCTGATCGGCTTACCCTGTGTCGCACGTTGATTCTGGTAGTATTTCAATTGGGACCACCAGCTTTGCTTGTCTTCTCGGGTGTAAGTGCGCTCTTTTTTATTCAGTTTTTTGATGTTTCGGCTAGTATCAACATCAATATCTTCACCGACTAAAGGTTTGAATCCGCATTTAGGGCAAACATAAACACCTGCTGGCTTCATGTAGTGACAAGAGGAGCATTCTTTCGGTTTCTTCTCTCGTTTTTCTTGCTCTCGGCTAGACGAAGATTCACTCATGCCGTCATTTTTGGTAGGTAGTTCGTCATACTCAATGTCATCGGGATAACCTAAGCGATGAACAGAACCGGAGTGATCGAAAATAAGGCAAGTTTCTTTCCCTGGTGCAGTACGCAATCCTCTTCCAATCGCCTGACACCAACGAATCTCTGATTTAGTTGGGCGAGCGTAAATAATGCAACGGACATCACTATCAAAGCCGGCAATCAATGTTCCTACACTTACAAGCACTTTGGTCGCACCTTGCTCAAACCTGTGAATAATAATTTGACGCTCATCATGTGGCGTATCTGCGGTGATCACCTCAGCATTGACGCCTGCACGATTAAATTCGACAGTGACAAAATTGGCATGACTGACTGTGACGCAAAAGCAAATCGTAGGTAGGTTTCGACCATTCACCAACCAGTTATCAACAATATCCCCCACCAAATCAGCACCACTCATAATTTCAGCAATTTCAGCTTCTTTGTAATCACTGCCGAACTCTGCGTTGCTGGACAATTTTACTTTTGATAAGTCTGGTTTAGTTGGTGCATAGAACTCGTATGAGCTTAAATCACCACGCTTGATTAACTCTTTCATGGTGGTGGGCTTGATTAGTGTTTCGTAGTAATGACCAAGGAATGATGCAAAAGGCGTACCGGACAAACCAATTGCCTTGAATTCACTTTCACTGATCACTTCTAATATTTTCTTACGGCGTAAATGCGCCTCATCGATAATGAGTAAATCGATGTTGTCTGGAAAGTCTCTACGAATAACGGTATCTGCTGATGCAATTTGAATTAAACGAGTCGGATCGTAATTAGGATGATCGCGCCATACATAGCTAATCTCTTCGGCTGGCAAGCCATACTCAATAAAACGACTGGCTGTTTGATCAATCAAAATTGTGTAAGGAACAAGAAACATCACTCTCATTCCACGCTGAATATGTCCATCAGTAATAAACGCAGCTAATGCCGTTTTTCCGCTTCCTGTTGGGCTATAAATCATGAATGTTCTATTTTGCTTCCATGCCTGACGTAACATCGTCAATCCGCGTTCCTGTGCAAAATTTGGTGTGATTGTTAACATCGGTTTCCTCATCTAATAATTAGCACTGCCAAAGGAAGGGATTTATTTTTATCTGGACGTCTAAACGGCTGTTTGTCTTTTAACTCCTATAGAGATCTATATTTAAGATCTACTCACTCCCTTGGCTGTGCCTTCCCTAACACCCCTTTCAAAGATCACCCCCCTTTCCCCCCTAGAAAGTTTTCCCCTCTTCCCCAGAAAACAATCTAGACGGCTAAACGTCTTAACTTCCAACATCTCCTAAATCCAATCACTGTCAAATCGATAACGGCTTTGCTGTATAACCTTGCATTGCTCTCTGATAACGCTTTATGAACTCTCTTAATCTCACGTTAGCCTCATGACGAGCTTTGTTGTCTTTACGGTAGGGAACTTGTTCTCGTTCCCATTCCGTTTGATACACTTCTGAATATTTAACTAATGCCTTTTGCCTCATGCTTGGGCTTAACTTCGTGAGTTGTTCCTGAATCCACTTAGCATCATCAGGAAAGTAGTGATCAGGCATCGGCATATTGATTTGGTGCATGAGTTTCCCTTTCTGGTTTATTAGGAAAAACTTTAATTTCCTCGGCTCCCACCACTTCTCCATCAACATGAATAACAAAAATATTTCTTTTGTTTTTTAATGCTTTATTTATTGCACTTTGCTGAATACCAAATAAGTCAGCTACTTTTTTTTGCCCCAACTTTGAAACCAAAACCGATAATGGTATTTTTTCCATAAATGCTCCTCCTGAATTTATTATTACCGCTAATGATAATTAAATCAACACCGGAGGTGATTGTTTTTATCTCCGGAGGTGATATTATTAATTTATGAAAAAGAAACCTTTGACTGATGAACAAAAAGCAGACGCAATTCGCCTCAAATCCATATTTGAATCTAAGAAAAAAAACTTGGGATTATCACAAGAAGTTCTTGGGGAAATGTTGGGGATGGGGCAAAGCGCTGTTGCGCAAATATTGAATGGCGTTAATGCTATTAATCATGAGCATGTTGCAAAACTTGCAAAAATACTTGACGTTTCGGTAGAAGAAATAAGCCCATTTCTTGCAAAAGAAATTAGGGAGGTTTACCAACCTGTTTTATCTCACACAACACAAAGCTCTCAAAGTTTTCATCAATACCCATTGTTCACAAAAGTTCAGGCTGGTGCCTTCTCGACAGAATTTAATTCATACACAAAACAAGACGCAGTGTCGTGGATACCAACAGCCAAGAAAGCCAGCGAACGTTCTTTCTGGCTAGAGGTTGAAGGTCAATCAATGACCGCACCACCGGGAGGTAAGCCAAGTTTTCCAGAAGGAATGCTTATCTTGGTTGATCCTGAGGAAGAAGTAGAGTTCGGTGACTTCTGCGTTGCTCGTTTACTAAATGATGAGTTCACATTCAAACGACTGATTAGAGATGGTGGAGTTGAGTACCTAGAGCCATTAAACCCTCGTTTTGACCTGATCCCTATTAACGGGAACTGCACAATCATAGGTAAGGTAATCAAGTCACAATGGCCTGACGACACGTTTTAGGAGGAAATATGGCGTTTAACAATATTGAGATAGCAAATATTAGACGGTGTATGGAATTTTTCATGGAAAAACGCCGCCCAGCAGAGCACCTAAGGGATGAATTAGATTTACAGTATCGTATCGAGGACGACTCAGTAATTATCTTTGAAATTAGGCAACTAATATGGAGTGATGGCAGAGTAGAAGAACCTATAGCAAAAATCACACATAATAAATATTCGAATTCATGGTCTCTGCTTTGGATGGATAAAAATAGTAACTGGCACAACTGCGATGAAAAAATGTTAGGTAGTTTCTCTGACGCTATTAAGCTCGTCGAAGATGATGTACAAGGCTGCTTCTTTGGGTGACGACACGTTTTAGGGTGAGCCCCATTAAAATAAATAAGGATATCAATTGGATAACAATAAACTAGCAGTAATCAATCCCCAAGGGGAATTAGAATTATTTCCAGTGAAAGAAGTTGAGTTCGATGGTATCCAGATGGGAATAATGAATGATGGCACTCCGTATTTAACATTGAGAGGGCTTTCTAGATTATGTGGAGTAGATCATAGAGCTCTTGGTAGGTTAACAACCAACTGGCTTGAAGAAAGAACGAAACCGAGAGGAAAGAAAATTGACTCAATCCTTAGAGGAAAAGGGTTAACGCTCTCCAGCCTATATACTGTTCTTAATAATAATACCGGTGAAGTATATGCATACTCCGATCGCGTATGCATGGCCATATTGGAGTATTACGCCCTTGATGCAGATTCATCTGCATTTGATAATTCTGTAGCTAAGAAAAGATATAGAGACTTAGCCGAATATAGCTTAAGACGCTTTATTTTCCTCAATCTTGGTATTGACCCAGAAAACCCATTACGTAGTGCATGGAAGTGCTTTCAAGAGAGATTGCAGCTAAATGCAAATATACCATTCGGGTATTTTTCTATTTTTAGCGAAATGGCAGATCTAACACTGCGGATGATCAATACAGGGTTCAACCTTGGGCCAGCCTCAATACCTGATATAAGCATTGGAATAACCTGGGGAAAACACTGGGTAAAAAATGACTTATGCAGTAAATACGGAGAAAGGACAAAGCACCCGCACCATTATCCTGATTGGTTCCCTCAACACAAAGCAGGAGCTATAGAAGCGTGGATATATCCAGATGACGCATTAGGTGAGTTTAGGCGCTGGTTACAGAAAATATATTTACCACAAAAATTCCCTGCATACATAGAAAGCAAAATAAAAGATGGAGCAATACCGAAGGTGAATGCAGGAAATTTACTGACGCAAGTAAAAAAACCAGAGCTGCCAAACAAACACTAACCTCCCAGCCCTCCTCGCGAGGGCTTTTTTATGCTAAAAATATATTATTCACAATAGCCATTCGCATCTGTAAGGACAGAATAATGAAAAAATTAACAGTTTTGGCAGCTACCATTATACTCGCTGGGTGCTCTACTACGGGAAATAAACAGGTAGGAATGGCAAACCCTGCCTCTGTGTACTGCGGTGAAATAAGCGGAAAGCTGGAAATAGTTAACACAGATAAAGGTCAAGTAGGATACTGTACATTACCTTCTGGTGAAAGAATTGAAGAGTGGACTTTGTATCGAAGAGATCATAAGTAATACCCTATAGCCCCTAACGGGGCTTTTTTGTCCCCTCTCCCCTCCAAAGAAGTGATCTGCATTCCAATCTGAGATTTATTTGAAAATAAATTCCTTTTAAATTCAATAAAATAACTTGCGGTAATGATAATTAATCACTCGCGGTGTTGACAACAAAATCACTAGCGGTGATACTTAATTGTAAATGATAACTGATAGAATTAATGAAGGATCATATATGACCAGTATATATTCTACCGCAATCCCTAATTTGCCGAAACCTGACATGCATACAGCCATAATGTTACCTATGTTCTTGTTTCGTTTCTGGACTAAAACTGAGCATCCAGAGAAAAAAGAAGTTATGGCCACCAGCGCTGAACAAGCTAAAGAGTTACTTGGTGGTAATGTAGTTTTCTCTGCACAATTTCCTTGCGAGGCTTAATTATGGCTCACGAACTCAATTTAGAAGCTGTTGCAAAAAAAAGCGACCAACTAAACGCCCTTTTATTCCAGCTCAACGCTGAGCGCATATCGGGTCAGCCTGAGATAGAAAGCTTAATTGGACTAGCTTACGAATTATCAGGTGATATTTCAGTCTGGTTAATTGAAGAAAATGCACAGAGAGATAATGATCATGGCAAAAGAAATAATTAATGTAGATAGCGGGAAAATGCTAGATACATTACATCGAGTAAAAGCATTCTTAATTTCAGCTCAGTTTCTTTCTCGTAATAGCGAAGAGCGAGCAATTCAACTTAGCTTATTATCTCAAGCAGAAGATGAAATCGATGAGGTTTTAAATGATGAATAACACTAAGTTAAAAGAATCCGCTTGTGATGAATTACTTTATGCAACTTCTATTTTAAATCTCATTATCAATGATAACGTAACACCTAGCGATAATATGTTTAATGCGATTGAATCAGCAGTAGCCAATATAGAAAGAGCTAAAGAAAGTGTATCGAATATTAATACTGATAAATCACCAAAGCCTATCGGTGAAATTAAAATCAGTGATAACTATACAATTGAAACGGCTGTCGGGTGCATTTTAAATACATTAGAAACTGCAATTAATTTAAAAGTCTCTGAAGAAAGCGGTCACATTAAAAATTACGATATTCAAATTACAAATTTAATCCAGTCAGCCAAATTAAATTTAGAAACTGTTTATGAAAAAGTAAGTTTCACGGAGGCTTAATGAATATTGATGACTTAGTTACTCTTCCTGATTTAAGTAAATTAACAGAAGGTGAACTGGGTAACTTAAGAGGTAATTTAGATTTAGCTATCGATTCACTTGTTACAGGAATGAATATATTCGGTGAGTTTATGTTTTGGGCTGATGCTAATGAAAATTATCCCGATGGTAAAGATCATCTTGGGGATGTGGGATTATTTGTAAGTCAGCTATCGTCATTTATATCAATATTAAATGACAGACTTGGTGGAATTGAATACGAAATATCAAATCGAAAAATAAAAGGAACAAGAAAATGAGCAGACAACACGAAGCTATTGAGAAAGCAACTGACAATCAAATTACTATTGCTATGCGCCCTGTTTATATTATTTCAGGTGCTAATCGTGCTTACTTAAGTGAGCGTTCAGCATTAAATAAGCTAGCAAATATCCTCACCGAGCGTGAACTTCATAAGGAAGGCATTGAGACTAACTATGAAGGTGAACAATGCGAACTTGAAAATGGCACAATCGCTTTTAAGCGTGGCGAACCTACCGAACACTTTATGGATCGCAAGGAAGCTAAACTAACCGAACTCCAAGAGCGATTAAAGCAAGAGCGTAATATTGAACGATTACAAAAAGAATATGCTAAAGCTGTCGCTAAATATGATGATGCAGAAAAAGAAGCTGATAGACTATATTACGAATTAAATAATGCTTTAACCAATAAATAAATCATCCACTAAATAAAAATTAATTATAGCGTTCATGCTAGGGATTGCTGCGCTCTAAATCAGGAGTAAGCAACATGGATAAAGTTAATTTACTTGAAGTAAGAAGAAAGCGTTTTATCAACTCAGTGCTTATTTATATTAAACAAAATGGAAAGAAAGCTGAGTTTAAATCAAAGTTAAATAATAAAACTGTTATTACAGAAATTAGCTTTGAAAATTTAAATAATTTCTTCCGTGATGTCTATGAAGAAAAAGATTGCCGTCAACGTTGTAAGTGGAGTGATAAAGATATCTACAATACTTATGAATGGTTATATAACTTAAATGGCTCGATTTCTGATATGGGTAAATTCATGATTGATTATATTGTTGAGTATTTACCTCCTTACTTAAATGGAGAGGAATATAAATATCATGACGTATTCTGAATTCATGAAAAAAGGTAAGCAATTAGAGGGGAAAGGATTTTATAGACGCGCACTAGAGCAATATAACCAAGCTTTTATTATCGCAGATCCACCAGCTAAAGGCGCAATGAGTTATCAACAAAAAATAAGTAATCAATCATCTAAGCGTTGTTTAGATAAAGCCAAAATTAAAATACCGGGTGGCATGTTATGAATAGTAAAAAAATGACAACAAATGAAATCATCGAATATTTAAAAGAAAAAGGTTTCCCTGCTTCCTTATTAGATAAAGAAGCTATTAAGTCAAATCGTAAATTAACACCAGAAGAACAAGAGATATTTGTTAAGCACATTGTTGATAATTTAAGAACGATTGTAGCAAATAAATATTTAATCTCCTGTGTAACGCGATTCGGTCCTGGTCTTAATGAGCAGTTTTCATTTAGACACAAAAATATTGTTGTCGATTTGGATTTAAAAATTATCGAGAAGCTACTCATTGTAAAAGTTGAGTCAGTCATTCTCGATCAGTCAGGCGATGGCGTATTCGCCCTGTTCCGTTTTTACGAAGGTAACAAAGCAAAAGGCGAAGAAGGTGATAAATGGATGCAAGACATGCTTGATCAACTACTCATCAATAGCGCCACTTTGCTTATCTCACAAGGTAAAAGTCAATTAATACACTAAGGATAGTCAATATGAATAATTTAATTAGCACCAATGCGTCAATGACCTCTAAAGAGATCGCCGAATTAGTTGGTAGCCGTGAAGATAGTGTTAAAAGAACTATCGAACGGTTGGCAGAGAAAAATGTTATATCCGAACCACCAACGGTGGATGGGATTAAAGCAGCAAACGGAACCACTCCACTACATTATGTTTTCACAGGTGAAAAAGGTAAACGAGACAGTATCATTGTCGTTGCGCAACTGTCCCCAGAGTTTACAGCTCGGTTAGTTGATCGCTGGAAAGAACTTGAAGATGAACGAGTCAAACCAAAATCACAAGCAGAAATTATTGCTGCTATGGCGCTGGCTAACTTAGAAAGCGAACGCCGTATATCTCATGTAGAGCAAAAAGTTGAACAAGTGAATGAAGTCGTTGAGCAAATAAAACAAGGAACGATCCCTGTAGGTTGGATTGGGTACTCTCTGGCGAGAACTAAATCAGGTATGACGGTGGATAAATGCAAAACACTCACCAAACAGTTCAATGTTCGCAAAAATAAAATAACTATTCTTACGCCCGAAGGTATGCCTAGGCCTATGGCCATTATTCATGAAGCTGATTTTATATCTGCATTCAAGGCAATGATGAGTGAAGCCGAAAAACGTGGCACTCGCTGGCATCATCCTAAAATGGGATTGTTTCAGGCAATTGGCTGGGAGGGTAAATAATGGCTTATTTTACTGATACTAGTAATGGCGTTATTTCTGATGATGGTGCTTTAATATCTTACTCTGAAGCTGTAACAGCCCTTGAATCAGGTCAATACGATAAAGAGTTATTGAAAGGTTTATATTTAGCCGCTGCAGTCATGGGTAAGTTAGCTGATGAATCTGAAACATTAACACCTGAACAGAGAATTTCTGTCTGGCGCTGGGTGGTAGCAACTTGCTTTATTCGTGAACTACAAGAAAAGAATGGCACCACTGAAATTCGTAATGAAGAAGGCGGTGTTGATCTTGCCACTATTTACAGTAACGGAGAAAATGCTTTAACCATTTACCCAGCTTCTTTGCGCCTTTGTCTTGCAAGCCATTTTGAAAGCATTCTTATCGAAGAGTTAGGGGGTATCTATAAAGATTATTGTCCTGACTTCATCATAAAAGCCTATATCGGCTTTCTGGACATCTCCCTTGAACATGGTCCTCGCCTATCAGAAAAAGGACGTGAAGGGCTCTGTATTCTTCATGATGATTATATTCGCGAGTTAGAAGCTAATAACGGATTTCTAGCTATGCCAACTATGCACTAAGGACGGTAAAAAATGACAACTAAATTACCTTACATCGAGACAAGCCAATTAAGAGCTGCACTTACATTATTAAAAATGAGTGATGATGTTCGTCTTGTTACTAACTGTGTACATATCAACGCTGAACATATCGAAGTGTCTAATGGGCATGTAGTATTACGCATGAAACACAACTCTGAATTCAGTGATGATATTGTTATTCAATTTGATGAAGCAATTCCTAGCGATGCTGAATATACACATATTAAATCATATGACGATGGTTCTTATGTCGCTATTCATTATAAGCAAGAGAAGGATGAAAATTTCTATCCCTACTATAAAACAAAACTCACTTTAATCAAAGATAAGTACCCGTCATTTAATCGTCTTTTTGAGCAGGAATTTATTAAAGGTGAAGCACCTTTATTGCAGTCCATGTATTTAGCCTTGCCTTATCTACTATTTGGCCGTGTTATTACGGAAATGCTGAAAACAAAAGATAGCAAAAGTGTGCTTTTCGATTTTTCACTTCTGACAAAAAAATCATTTGGTGATCCTAAATTACTTGTATTAGCAGTGGCTGATAATGCTTTTGATATTGCTGATAAAGTTTACAGCTTAATTAAGGATGATGATTAATGACAACTTTAGATTTCAATCTCGTTAGTGTCATCAAAAATGCAGGTAGTGATCCCAGTGATATAACTGATGCAGTCTGGAAAGCCGGTTATCGTAAAACAGATTTTACCACTGAGCAGATCATTGATATTGCAGTAAGCATGACGGGTGATTCTATTTGTTTAAAATTACCCCATGACACCTTACCTAAGACTTTAGATGACATCAGTAAATATCATTTAAACGATATCATTTTTGATGCCCATTGGGATAACCCACCAGCGACTATCGCACAGTGCATTATGGAGAACGGGTATAGGGAAGGAAATAAAAAATGACAACTGTGACTCGATACATTAAGTGGAAGGAAATGATCCAGTTAACTGGCAAAAGCAAACCTACAATTTGGAGAATGTACGCAAAACGAAATGAGTTTCCCAGACCAGAAAGAACAAAAGGTGGTACGTTTTTAGGCTGGCCAGAACATGTCTATGAAGAGTGGGTTAGAAGTGAAAAACTGTAATGCTAACTTGACCCGTTACTTGACCCGCATCTCTTGCGGGTTTCTTTTTAAAATCTTGTAATTCATTGATTTTAAATGGTACGCCCTACAGGATTCGAACCTGTGACCTACGGCTTAGAAGGCCGTTGCTCTATCCAACTGAGCTAAGGGCGCCTAGAAGAGATTAGACGTCAGCAATCACTGCTGATAACGGGTGTGAATTATACGTTCAACATTCTGAGAGTCAACGATTTTTCAACGATATCAAACTATATGGTCAAAATATGGCAAGTATTCGACTGACAGATTGCTCTTGATCTGACAAAATAGAGCAATACCGTAATTGAATAATTTGGATGTATAGATGTCAGCAAGAATTATAGATGGGAAATCGATTGCGCAGACCATCAGAAGCGAAGTTGCCGAAAAAGTAAAACAACGTATTAATACAGGAAAACGAGCGCCTGGTTTAGCTGTTATTTTAGTGGGTGATAACCCAGCATCACAGATTTATGTCGGAAGTAAACGCCGTGCTTGTGATGAAGTTGGTTTTATTTCTCGCTCTTATGACTTACCTGATACTACCAGTGAAGCTGATTTATTAAACCTGATCGACCAGCTTAATGAAGATAACACCATTGATGGTATTCTCGTTCAACTCCCCTTACCTGCCGGAATTGATAACGTTAAAGTACTAGAACGTATTCGCCCAGATAAAGACGTGGATGGTTTTCATCCTTACAATGTTGGTCGCCTATGTCAACGTGCACCAAAATTACGCCCTTGTACGCCTCGCGGTATTGTCACACTGCTAGAACGTTGTGATATCCCTATGAATGGTTTAAACGCGGTTATTATTGGTGCGTCAAATATTGTGGGTCGTCCAATGAGCCTAGAGCTCCTACTTGCAGGCTGTACAACAACGGTTACTCATCGTTTCACTAAAGATTTGCGTTTTCATGTTGAACACGCTGATCTCGTGGTTGTCGCTGTAGGTAAACCTAACTTTATCCCCGGTGAATGGATTAAACCTGGTGCTATTGTCATTGATGTCGGTATTAACCGCCTTGAAAGTGGTAAAGTGGTGGGCGATGTTGAATTTGAAGTCGCTTCACAACGCGCAGGTTGGATTTCGCCAGTCCCTGGTGGTGTCGGTCCAATGACAGTTGCCACACTTATTCAAAACACTTTACAAGCATGTGAAGAGTATCACGACCCTGAAACAGGAAATAATTAGTCAATGGAAACATTTCAATTAGATGGGCACGACTATGTCGAGCTTTGTGATTTATTAAAACTTCAAGGTTGGACTGAAAGCGGCGCTGCTGCTAAAAGTGTCATTGCTGAAGGCTTAGTTAGCGTTGATGGCATAGTTGAAACCCGTAAACGTTGTAAAATCGTTGATGGAAAAATTGTCACCTTTGGTGAGTTCTCGGTCAGTGTCAGCAAATAATCAGCAAGTCAGTTAAAATTAAAAAGTGCTGCTGCCCTAAGTGGCACTTTTTTTCTTTTGAGCACTTTTCTTCTTTTTTCCTCTGTTTTTCCTTATTTAATCATCTTTAAAAAAAAGAGATAATCATAACTAATTGAATTAAAATCCAAATAATAAATTTAGTGTAATTTAATTAAATTCAAATCATTATTTTTAGGCATATCTCTTGGTATAATCTCTCCTAGATGTTCAGCACATTATACATTTTATCAAAAAATAGATAAAAAAAGATATGTAAGTTATTATTTTATATATAAATAACACTTTTCAACCATTACTGTAAAACTTCAGCAACAAACCTTTTTGCTGACACTTTTTACTCATTTGTTCATGTTTAAATGCACTAAAATGTGATTTAGATCTAATTTATTTCTACTTTCATTAGGCAAAAGAACATTGTTTGTACTAAATTACACGTTATAATTTGAAACGATTCAGCCCAATGATACAATCTTAGTTGTTATTTTGTGATATTAAGATCTTTTTTGCCCTTCATCTAACAGGAGATTTTATGCTCGGCCTACCCACTCAAGGTATCTCTATCATTGCTAAACAACAGCAAAAAATGATGCCTATTCTTTTATTTAAGGTAAGGAACTAGCATGAAACGCAGAGTTGCGACCATCACACTTAACCCTGCTTATGATCTTGTTGGTTTAAGTAATCCTATTGAACTTGGTGAAGTTAATCGTGTTAAAACAGCAGGCTTTCATGCTGCTGGTAAAGGTATTAACGTTGCTAAAGTCTTAAAAAGTCTCGGCGTTGATGTCACTGTTGGTGGATTTTTAGGTAAAGAAAATCAAGATGGGTTTCAAAAAGAGTTTAGTGATTCAGGTATTGCAAACCGTTTTCAAATGGTTGAAGGCCGTACTCGCATAAATGTGAAACTTACTGAGCCTAATGGCAAAGTCACTGATTTTAATTTTTCTGGTTTTGAAATTACAAAACAAGATTGGACTCGTTTCGTGAATGACACACTAAGCTGGGCTGGTCAGTTTGATATGATCTGTGTCAGTGGTAGTGTACCTTCAAGTGTTGATCTTAATGATTTCACTGCATGGATGACTCGTTTACGCAGTGAATGCATGTGTTTGATCTTTGACAGTAGTCGAGATGCTTTTGTCGCAGGATTAAAAGCCTCTCCTTGGCTTGTTAAACCTAATCATCATGAATTAGAAATTTGGGCTGGCCGGCCTTTACCTGAACTTTCTGATGTTGTACAAGCAGCCCAAGCATTACGCCAACAAGGTATTGCTCACGTTGTTATTTCATTAGGTGAGCAAGGTGCAATGTGGGTAAATGCATCTGGCGCATGGATGGCAACACCTCCTAAATGTAATGTTGTCAGCACTGTAGGTGCCGGTGATTCTATGGTTGGCGGCCTAATTTATGGACTGATGATGAGACAAACCAGTGAACATACATTACGTCTTGCAACTGCAGTTTCTGCTCTTGCAGTAAGTCAGACCAATGTTGGTATTCGTGACCGTGAACAATTGGCAAAGATGATGGCAGAAGTAGAATTAACTCCTCTAAAATTATAAGTAATAATACCAGTGGTATATCGAATAATATTAAGTAGAGTTACCACTATTCCAATTAAATATATTAATATCATATTTATAGAAACTCTAAAATAGAATCTCTTAAATTGATTAATATTTATTTATTATTAAATCAAACTTTATTTTTTCTATTTATTCGATAAACTTCACTTTAATAAAAGTTAATAAAGATATTCTAAAGCTAATAAAAACTTATTTTGTTTTTAGGAGAAATTATGGAAAGGCCCATAGTACTTTTATGGATCCAAGTTATTTCAGTACTATTTTTAGGTATAAGTTTGTTTATATTGGTTGCTGGAGCACCGATTTATTTATTAGCAATGGCGATGGGCGGTGGTCAAACGATGCTTCTAGGCCTATTTATTATGCTGTGCCTGATTATTACAATGATAATACAAGTTATTGCATGGATAAAACTCGCAAGAAACAGTAAAAATGCTTACTCTTTTTTAAAAATATCATGGGTATGCTTATCTATTTCGCTATTTTTTATACTAAGTGTTTCGATGTCATTAACCAATATGTCTGAATTTGGTTTTGTTGCTTTTTCTATTATAGTTATCTTAACTCATAGACTCTTTTTTTCTGAGAATGTCATAAATTATTTTAAAGACAAACAAAAAGATAATGAAAGAGAAACCAGTATTATTAGTCAATAAATAAAATACTAAATAATAAATAGCAAAAAAATATCGGATAATAAATATCCGATATTTTTTAGAAACACGTATTAAGTGTAATGACTCGTTAATTATATTAATTATTACGGCGCCAAGTTGTACCTTGAGGGCCATCTTCTAACACAATTCCCATCGCAGTTAATGCATCACGCGCGACATCAGCTGCAGCCCAATCTTTATTTTTACGTGCATCGTTACGTTGTTGAATTAAAGTTTCAATTTTTTCAACTTCACCAGCATCGTCTGCTTTAGCACTACTTTGTAAAAAGGCTTCCGGATCTTGCTCTAACAGACCTAATACTTTAGCTAATTTGCGTAACACCGCAGCTAAACCATTAGCTTTATTCATATCCACGCTTTTTAAGCGATTTACTTCTCGTGCTAAATCAAATAATACTGAATACGCTTCTGGTGTATTGAAGTCATCATTCATTGCTTCTATAAACAGTGCTTCAAACGCTTCACCACCAATAGGTTGTGCATTAGCATCAGTACCACGTAATGACGTATAGAGACGCTCTAAAGCGGTACGTGCTTGTTTTAGATTTTCTTCTGTGTAGTTAAGCTGGCTACGATAATGACCGGATAATAAGAAATAACGCACCGTTTCAGCATCGTAATAAGCTAATACATCACGAATGGTGAAAAAGTTATTAAGTGACTTAGACATTTTTTCTTTGTCTACCATCACCATACCTGAATGCATCCAGTAATTTACATACGGGCCATCATGAGCACAGGTTGATTGAGCAATTTCATTTTCATGGTGTGGGAACATTAAATCTGAACCACCACCATGAATATCAAAATGGTGTCCTAACTCTTTACCGTTCATTGCAGAACATTCAATATGCCAACCAGGACGACCGGCTCCCCATGGAGACTCCCAGCTTGGCTCACCCGGCTTAGACATTTTCCATAAAACGAAGTCCATAGGATTACGTTTCACATTAGCTACTTCAACACGAGCACCTGCTTGCAGTTGTTCTAAATCTTGACGAGAAAGCAATCCATAATCAGGATCGGTATCAATCGCAAACATAACGTCACCGTTTTCAGCAACATAAGCATGGTCACGTTTGATTAACGCTTCTGTTAATTCAATGATTTCAGCAATATGATGTGTCGCACGAGGCTCTGAATCAGGGCGAGCAATATTTAATGCATCAAAATCTTTATGCATTTCAGCTAACATGCGAGTTGTTAATTGCTCACACGTCTCATTGTTCTCGATCGCACGTTTGATGATTTTATCATCCACATCCGTTACGTTACGCACATAATTAACGTCATAGCCTAAATAACGCAGATAACGGGTTATGGCATCAAAAGCCACAAATGTACGTCCATGACCAATATGGCACAGGTCATAAATAGTGATGCCACACACGTACATACCTATTTTCCCTGCATGGATAGGTTTAAATTCTTCTTTTTGGCGAGTGAGAGTATTAAAAATCTTTAGCATCGGTGGACGTTCCCGTTTTCAACTGTACGTGTTTATTACGTTTTTATATAAAAGAAAATAACGACTACTATAGCACGATATTAATTAGGATATTGGATCTTGGAAACAAAGCAAACTCAAGATCTACGCTCTTATATTACTCTGCTTAGCCCTTATTTTCACTGTTCAATCGTTGATAGTGAACAATCAAACTTATGTTATTAAGCTAAATTTTGGCGAAAAGTGTTTTTTCCCTATTTTATATGCCCGTTTAATTAGAAAAACCGCGCAAAAAAAAGATGAATACTGACTAAATAAGGCAACTGTGATATAAAAAACGGGACTATTGTTTATGCCCAAATCTGGGTAAAGCTAAAATTATATTAGGATCTGAATATGGTTACTTTTCATACCAATTACGGCGATATCGTGATTAATACATTTGCAGACAAAGCGCCTGCAACCGTAGAAAATTTTTTAGACTACTGTAAAGAAGGATTCTACGATAACACTATTTTCCACCGTGTCATCAATGGCTTTATGATCCAAGGTGGTGGTTTTGAACCTGGTATGAACCAAAAAGCAACCAAAGCACCTGTTAGAAACGAAGCAAACAATGGACTTGCAAATAATCGTGGTACATTAGCAATGGCTCGTACTAACGATCCACATTCCGCGACTGCACAATTCTTTATCAACGTTGCAGATAACGATTTCTTAAACTTCCGTGCTGAAAACGCAAATGGTTGGGGATATTGTGTCTTCGCTGAAGTTGTTGAAGGCATGGATGTTGTTGATAAAATTAAAGCTGTTTCCACAGGTCGTAGCGGTTTCCACCAAGATGTTCCTCGTGAAGATATCATCATTAAAAGTGTAACGGTTAGCGAATAAGCATTACTCTTTATGTGTACGCTTTTTATTGCAGACCTGCATTTAAGTGAACATGAACCGGCAATCACTGCCGGTTTTCTTCGCTTTCTAAAAGAGCAAGCCATTCATGCTAAAGCGCTCTATATCTTAGGCGATTTTTTTGATTTTTGGATAGGTGACGATGATCCTAATCCATTACATCAACAAATTGCTCAAGCACTAATGACACTAAAAAATGCGGGTATTCCCTGTTATTTTATTCATGGAAATCGTGATTTTTTAATTGGCTCTCGTTTTGCAAAAGAGAGTGGTATCACTCTACTTCCTCAAGAAAAAGTGCTCGAAATAGAGAAACATCGCATCCTAATTTTGCATGGTGATACACTTTGTACGGATGATGAATCGTATCAACGTTACCGTAAAAAAGTGCATAATAAATTTATCCAGCGCCTATTCTTATTACTTCCTCTATTTATTAGACTGCGTATCGCTGACAAAATGCGATCACGTAGCCAGCACGAAAATCAGTACAAATCAGATGCCATTATGGATGTTAACCCTCAGGCTGTGATTGATACTTTTAAACATTTCAATACAGAATGGATGATCCACGGCCATACGCATCGTCCGGCAATTCATACCGTCAACATTGATAATAAAACACATTACCGTGGTGTATTAGGCGCTTGGCATACCGAAGGTTCTATGTTTAAAGTCACCGCTGAAAAAATAGAACTGATCCATTTTCCCTTTTAAGTTGCTTCACTTATTTTCTCTATAAAAAGCCTTTTTTTTCTTTACGCAAACGTTTTCCTTGGCGTGTTAGCGTGATACTATCATTCTCAATTTATTAGGCTATATCCGTTTATACTTACAGGAGCAGTTAAGTAATGTCTTCTCACGTTGGTCTAAATACCGCTATTCCTCGTATCGCCATTGTAATGGGATCTAAAAGTGACTGGGCAACCATGTCTCATGCCGCTGATGTATTAGATACACTACACATTCCTTACCATGTTGAGATTGTCTCTGCGCACCGTACCCCTGATAAGTTATTTAGTTTTGCTGAAAAAGTAAAAAGTAATGGCTTTGATGTCATTATTGCTGGTGCTGGAGGAGCAGCTCATTTACCAGGAATGCTTGCAGCTAAAACATTAGTACCTGTATTCGGTGTTCCCGTTCAAAGTGCGGCATTAAGCGGTGTTGATAGCCTCTATTCAATCGTACAAATGCCAAAAGGTATTCCAGTAGGAACCTTAGCGATTGGTAAAGCAGGTGCTGCCAATGCGGCTTTATTAGCAGCTCAAGTTTTGGCGTTACATTCTCCTGCTATTTTAGATGCACTGACTGCATGGCGCACAGCGCAAACCGACGATGTATTAAATAACCCAGATCCAAGAGAGGTACTATGAAACCGGTTTGTGTCCTTGGAAATGGCCAATTAGGTAGAATGCTAAGACAAGCGGGTGAACCTTTAGGCATTGCTGTTTACCCTGTAGGATTAGATGCAGAACCTGAAGCAGTTCCCTATCAAAAGAGCATTATTACTGCAGAAATTGAACGTTGGCCAGAAACCGCTTTAACAAAGGAGTTAGAACGTCATACTAACTTTGTTAACCGTGATATTTTCCCTTTACTTGCAGATAGATTGCCTCAAAAACAACTTCTTGATGAACTAAGCCTAGCAACCGCACCTTGGCAAGCCTTAACATCTCCAGCACAATGGCCTGATATTTTTGCTCAGTTAGGTAATTTTATTATCGTGAAACGTCGTGTTGGTGGTTATGACGGTCGCGGACAATGGCGAATTCACCCTGGTGAAGAGCAGCAATTACCCACTGAAATTTATGGTGAATGCATTGTAGAGCAAGGTATTCCGTTTTCTGGTGAAGTGTCCTTAGTTGGAGCCAGAGATAAAAACGGTCATTGTGTATTTTATCCTTTAACACATAACCTTCATCAAGATGGCATTTTGCGTATGAGTGTTGCATTACCAACACCAACCCCAGAATTACAACAATCAGCAGAAAAAATGCTGACATCTATCCTTGATAAACTCAATTATGTCGGTGTAATGGCGATGGAGTGTTTTATTGTCGGTGATAAATTACTTATCAACGAATTAGCACCCCGAGTTCATAACAGTGGGCACTGGACACAAAATGGTGCCTCAATTAGCCAATTTGAGTTACATTTACGTGCAATCTTAGGTTTGCCAATGCCAAAACCTGAAGTTTGCCAACCTGCGGTGATGGTTAATTTGATTGGTACTGATATAAATCCTCAATGGCTTTCATTGCCTTTAGTGCATTTACATTGGTATGAAAAAGAAGTTCGCCCCGTGCGTAAAGTGGGTCATCTAAATCTTGTTCATCGTGATAACCAACCGCTGAAAGAGACACTTAAATCATTGAGTCTTATGCTTGATGATGCCTATCAAAAACCCATCCAATGGGCTTTAGAAAAATTAAGCTAGCAGTCCGACTCATAAAGTTAGAGAATAATAGCCTTTAAACGAACAGACCTTGATTAAAGAGGTCTGTTATTCGCTATTTTCTCCTGATTATTCAGGTTACTGCACCCGTTTGATGGAGTCAGGATGCAAGCCACACAACAGAGTTTTGGGCCCATTTATCAGTGGAGTATGCTGATATTACTGGGTTTGGTCTATTTTTTAGCTACCGCTACCACATTTACATCTTTGGGTGTTGTTCTTCCTAGCATGATAAATGAGCTAGAGTGGAATTGGACTCAAGCGGGCCTTGGTTTTACGTTATTAGGATTAACCTGTGGTCTTGCTAGCTTTTTACCCACCTTACTTATTCGTAAATTAAGTGTTCGCTTTACCCTTCTTATTGGACTAATGATTTTCGTCAGCGGTTTTTATTTTCTTTATGAAACCTACACCATTGCACGATATTTCCTTGGTACTGCACTATTAGGTATTGGTTTTACCTTACTTGCAACAGTACCCGGAACTTACGTAATTTCTCGTTTATTTGAAAAACAATCTTTTGCCTTCGGTGTTTATTTCACTATTGGCGGATTAGGTGGTGTGGCGGGGCCTTGGATCTACTTTTTAGCCACGCATTTATGGCATACATGGCGTATGCATTGGCTTATTTCAGCGATCACACTTACCATTGTTACTCTTTTCACTATTCTCTTTTTACGTGAAGGAAGTAAAGAACAAGAGCATGCCAAAAGAATTAGTCAACTCCAAAGCACAAAACGTATCTATCAAACTAAAGAAATTTGGACGGCACGCCATGCTTTGAGAACATGGCAATTTTATGTAATCGCTGCCACTTATACTGCTTTTTTATGGTGCGGTATTACCGTTAATAGCTTTGCTGTTGCTCATATTATTGAAAATGGCTTTGGCGAAACCATTGCCGCGACCTTATTAAGTAGCATGGCATTTATCAACGCTTTCTCACGCTTAGCCGGTGGCGCGATTGGTGAATGGCTAGAACCTAAAAAATTACTTATTGCTAGTTTAAGTATTATCATTATTGGGCTGTTAGCACTCAGCATGGCAAACTCTTGGGTTTACCTGATCCTGTTTACAGTTTGTGTCGGTATCGGTTATGGCATGACCTTTTTAGCATCGAGTATATTACTGGCTAACTACTTTGGTCGCTCTCCTTATCTTGAACTCTTTTCAGTCATGAATTTAATTTCGACGCTTGCTTGTTTAGCGCCGTTCTTTGCGGGTGCAATAAAAGACATCTCAGGGAGTTTCACGCCTGCATTCTTAATTTTAACTGTACCAGTGCTATTGATCCTTGCGGTAACACTCTTTATGAAACCACCGACTTACCCTAAATTTCAGCATGCTAGTGAACAGAAAAAATAACGATTAAATAAACATGGTAATAGCTCACGTATTATACAAACGCATTTTCTAAGGAGATGTTAAGCTGATGAATGATGCATTAATAATAAAATACTCAATAGGTGTAGGCATTGCTTTAGCCTGTTTTATTGGTTTTGTCGCCGTCTCTCTTTTTCATGACAAAAAGAAAAAACGTCGTAGAAATATTATTATTCATATTAGCCAAGCCATCTTCCTTTGTAGTTTAGTAATTATCTTAAGCCAATACTGTGAAATGGCTGTTGTTGATTTTAATCTCCATTTTATCTCTTTTAGGATGATTAATTTCTTTACTTACGTTGGCATCGCCTTAGTTTTAATGCGTAAATTTTTCTTACTTATTAATAGATTAGAGCAATCACAAATTAGAAAAGGTAGTGATCCTACTTCTGCCCGCATTATTTCTCGGATATTTAAAATTACCCTTTTTGTCATCATCATCTTATTGTTTGGTGAGCATTTTGGTATGAGCTTATCTGGCTTAATGACTTTTGGCGGGTTAGGTGGTATTGCCATTGGTATGGCAAGCAAAGATGTACTCAGTAACCTTTTTTCTGGTGTTATGCTCTATTTCGATCGCCCTTTTAATATTGGTGACTGGGTGCGCTCACCTGATCGTAATATTGAAGGTACGGTAGTAGAAATTGGTTGGCGTATTACTAAAATTATTACTTTCGATCATCGACCACTTTATATTCCTAACTCAATTTTTTCCTCTATTAGTGTGGAAAATCCGGGCCGAATGACTAATCGACGTATTGAAACTGAACTCGGTTTACGTTACGAAGATTCAGATAAAATTGGTGTGATTGTTGAAGATATCCGCACCATGCTAATGCAAAATGACAAAATTGATACGCAACAAACCTTGTTAGTCTATTTTAATCAATTTGCAGACTCTTCACTCAATATCATGGTGTATTGTTTTACCAAAACAACTGTCTGGGCGCAGTGGCTTGAAGCTCAGCAGGAAGTTTATTTGAAGATGATTGAGATTGTGCATAAACATGGCGCTGATTTTGCATTTCCATCTCAAACAATTTATATCGAAAAATCGTCTTCTATCCCACAATAATTGAAATGGATAAGTTTAGCCTCTTATAAACTTATCCATTTACCAATCACCAATAACGGTAAGTTATGCATTTATTATGCATAAAATTATCAATCTTATTGCTTTAATTTATTTCAATCATATTCACAACCAAGTATATTGTTCGCCAATTCTCCGATTGATTAAACACGAGTGTAATGAAAAAAATGAAGTTGGCGTGTCGCCCCTCGCTTTCACACTATTTTTCGTGTGAACGCCCTATTATTGATATTGTTGATGCTAATTTAACACAAGTATCAGCGGTGATATTGTCATTGCCAGATATTGAGTCAGGTGAGTTAGCACGTATTCAACAAACAGGCTTTGAATTACCTGTCTTTATTGCTGTTGATCTTAACGATACCATTGGTGCTGACTTACTTAATCAAGTTTCGGGTGTTGTCATTACAGATGAAAGCGCACATCAAAAGAATAGTATTTTGATCAATAAAGCAGCTCATCAATATGAAGAAAATCTAACTACCCTGTTTTTCTCACGCTTAGTTAATTATGTTGCTGAAAAAAATGTTGCTTTTGATTGCCCAGGGCATCAAGGGGGCGAATTTTTCCGACGCCATCCTGCCGGTGAGCAATTTTATCAATATTTTGGTGAAAATCTATTTCGCTCTGATCTCTGTAATGCTGATGTGGAAATGGGGGATTTACTTATTCATGAAGGTGCACCTTACGATGCACAAGCCTATGCAGCACAAGTATTTAATGCAGATAAAACCTATTTTGTTTTAAATGGAACTTCCTCTTCCAATAAAGTTGCCTTAAATGCATTATTGGCACCAAATGATTTAGTGTTATTTGATAGAAATAATCATAAATCTAATCACCATGGCGCACTTATTCAAGCGGGTGCAACGCCTATTTATTTAGAAACAGCTCGCAACCCTTTTGGTTTTATCGGTGGTATTGATGCACATTGCTTTGAAGAAAGCTATTTACGCCAACAAATTGCAGAGATTACACCTGAACGCCAATTCGATAAGCGTCCTTTTCGTTTGGCCGTTATTCAACTAGGCACTTATGACGGTACTATTTACAATGCCAGACAAGTTGTTGATAAAATTGGTCATCTTTGTGATTACATTTTATTTGATTCTGCTTGGGTCGGTTATGAACAATTTATCCCAATGATGAAACAGTGTTCGCCTTTGTTACTAACGCTCAATGAAAACGATCCTGGTATTCTCGTCACTCAATCTGTCCATAAGCAACTAGCAGGCTTCTCACAAACCTCCCAGATCCATAAAAAAGATGCGCATATCAAAGGACAATCTCGATATGTTAATCATAAGCGTATGAATAATGCTTTTATGATGCATGCATCCACCAGCCCTTTTTACCCTCTTTTTGCAGCTCTAGATGTCAATGCAAAGATGCATTCGGGCAAAAGCGGTGAAGCTATGTGGATGAATTGTGTTAAGCAAGGTGTTGAGGCTCGTAAATCCTTACTTAGACAGTGCCAGTTTATTAAGCCATTTATTCCTGAAGTTATTGATGGTATTGCTTGGCAAGATCACGACACAGATGAAATCGCTCACGATCAACGCTTTTTCAACTTTGTTCCTAATGATAATTGGCACTCATTTGAAGGTTATGCCACCAATCAATACTTTGTTGATCCTTGCAAATTAATGCTTACAACGCCGGGGATCGATCCTCATACTGGAGAATATGAATCCTTTGGTGTGCCAGCATCTATTTTGGCAAACTATTTGCGGGAACATGGCGTTATTCCTGAAAAAAGTGATTTAAATTCTATTTTATTTTTACTCACCCCCGCAGAGCATAATGATAAATTTGAGCGCTTAATTTCATTAATTATGGGATTTGAAAAACGGCTAATTGATGACTCCCCATTAGAACAGGTATTACCTTCTGTTTGTCGTCGTTATCCATCTCGTTATCAAGGTTATACCTTGCGTCAACTCTGTCAGGAAATGCATGATATTTGTATCAAATACAATATCAAGTTACTGCAAAAACAGATGTTTAGAAAAAATCATTTTCCTAAGCGAGCGCTACCCCCTCAACAAGCTAATATTGAATTTGTACGTGGCAATGTAGAGTTTTTACCTTTAAGTCAATTAGACGGCAGAATTGCTGCAGAAGGCGCTTTACCTTATCCGCCGGGTGTTTTATGTACAGTTCCTGGTGAAATTTGGGGAGGTGCGGTGTTGCGTTATTTTCAAGCCCTTGAAGTAACCATTAACCAGCTTCCGGGTTTTTCAACGGAACTTCAGGGTGTTTATATTTATAATGAAGATGATGGTAGTAAGCGTATTTATGCTTATGTTATAAAAGAATAATGCTTTATTTTTCCATAAAAAAATGCTGATGTTTGATGGCATCAGCATTTTTATTTAACTTTATTTATAGCTCTTGTTTCTTTTCACTACTCACCTTGGATACGGCGGTATTGCCCTTTATCTTGCAACAGCCTTACACCTAAAATACTACCGCACAGAGACAATAGAAGTGCCGCGATAATAGGCACAGTAAGCCACATTCCCCATTGAGGCTGCCAAGAAAAATTAAATACAAATTTCTGCAATAGACCTAATGCCATCTCAGCGCCAATGGCTGCGGCTAAACCAGCCATTAAGCCTAATAAAGCAAACTCCGCCCAAAGAGTGCGTCGTAATAATGATTTACCCGCACCCAGTGTGCGATAAACCACCAGCTCAATGCGTCGTTGTGTCATTCCTACCTGAATTTGAGCAATTAATAATAATGCACCACAAATCATCACCAACCCAACCATAATCTCTAATGCGCGACTGACTTGCTGTAAGATTTGTTGCACTTGCTGAATTAATGCGCCTGTATCTAACACACTTACGGTTGGGAATTGCCGATTAAGCGCCGTAATTAACGCACCATCTCCATTATAATAAAAACTACTCATCCATTTTTCTGGTTGATTATTTAATCCTTCTTCAGAAAAAATAAAGAAGAAGTTAGGGCGCATATTTTCCCAATCGACATGGCGAATACTCGTCACTACTGACTTAAACTCTCGAGTATCTCCCACAAAAGTTAATTCATCGCCCAGTTTAATCTCAAGTTGTTTGGCAACACCTTGATCAAGAGAAACACCATTACCCACAGGTGGCCATGTTCCTTCTACAATCACGTTATCTTTTGGCAATTCGCTATGCCACGTTAGATTAAGTTCTCGGCGAACGGTATTATTACCCGCATCATGTTTATCAGCCCACTCTTTGGCATTATTCTCATTAATCTGCGTTAAGCGCGCTAATACTACAGGATAGGCGTCTGTAGGTTCGACGTTATATTGTGCCAATAAGGTGTTAACTTCTTGAACTTGAGGTGCGGACATATTAATCAGAAAATAATTAGGGCTATCTTCTGGCAACTGTTTTTGCCATTTATCTAATAAATCACCTTGGATCAACACCAATAGCGTTAACAACATAAATGAAAGTGCAAAAGCAGCCAGTTGAGTCATGGTTTGAAAAGGCTGTCGCAACAAGCGAGTTACTGCCAACCGAGCACTGAGCTGGCGAAATTTAAACTGCTTTAATACCCACAACCCAAGCCAACCAATAATCCCCAGTAAAAAGGCGATAACAACGATACCAAATAGAATTGACCACAATAAAACCCCTGTTCCAGCAAAAAGCGTTAAAGTACCAATAACAATTAACGCTACGAGTGGTAAATAGTAACGCAGAGGCCAGATAGGTGCTGTGGTATCACTTCTTAATACACGAGAAGGTTGAGTTGCCATTAACTGATAGTAAGGCCTTAACCCTGTTAATAAGGCGATTAACAATAAAGAGCCTACTGACCAAAACCACGGTAAAAAACTCGCTTCAGGCAAACTTTTAGGTAAAACAGGGGCTAAAATTTGTAACAGAATACTTTCAAAGAGAAGCCCTGCCAATGAGCCAACAATGACGGCTCCGATAAGAATAACGCCCCATTGCCCTACTATCCATTTTCGCAATGCGCGTTTATCTGCACCTAAAGTTTTTAGTACTGCAATTAAGGTATGACGACTGCGGCAATAGTGTGCCATTGAAACCGCTACTGCCGATATTGCGAGTAGTAACGTTAATAGAGCTGAGAGTAAAAGAAAGTTTTTTGCCCTTTCCATCGATTGTGAAAGCGCACCACTGTCTTGTTTTAAACTATTCCAACGTTGATCGGGTTTTAATAAAGGATCAAAGCGTTGTTGATAACTATCAATTACGGACTCATTACCCGCTAACATATAGCGATAAGTTAGGCGACTACCGGGTTGTACTGCACCTGTTGATTCGACATCATCAAGATTAATTAAAATACGTGGCGCTATTTGGAAAGGGTTGAATCCGCTATCAGGCTCTTGAATTAATACGCCACTGATTGTAAATGTAGCGTCACCGACATCAATTTTATCACCGGCTTTTATATCCAATAGTTCCAGTAATCTGGCATCAACAAGCGCAGTTCCTTTTTCTGGTTTCAAACCCGCTGGCTCTGTTTCTAATTCACCATAAAGTGGATACAAATTATCAGCTGCTTTAACTAATGCAAGCTGTGGTGTATCTCCTTCTGGAGCATAAGACATTGTAGTAAATTGCATTTGGCGACTGAGAGTTAACCCCATTTTTTTCGCCTCAACAAGCCAGTTTTCATCGACGGGATAAGATGCTCGTAGCACTAAATCGCCCGCAATTAAATCTCGACTTTGGGCATAAATACTTTTATCAATACGATCACCTATACGCCCTAAAGCGAGCATACAGGCGACCGCAAGTGCTAAAGAAAGCCAAACAATTAATAATGCAGGAGAACGCCATTCACGCCAAAACCAACGCCAAATCATGACTCCTCCTTAAGTTGTCCATCAACTAATCGTAAACGCCGCTGACAACGAGCAGCAAGCTCATTGTCATGAGTAACTAAAATCAATGTTGTTGCATAATCTCGATTGAGAGAAAACAGCAAATCAGCAATTTTATCTCCAGTTTTACGATCCAAATTTCCTGTTGGTTCATCAGCAAAAAGAATAGCAGGCTGAGTACAAAACGCTCTAGCCAATGCCACACGTTGTTGTTCACCACCCGAAAGCTGTGCTGGCATATGGTGCAAGCGTTCCCCTAATCCTAACAGCTTAAGTAAATCTACCGCACGAGCATAACTGTGTTTTTCGGACTCACCTTTTAATAATGCGGGCAACTGCACATTTTCGAGTGCATTCAATGTCGGAATTAACATAAATGATTGAAAAACAAAACCAACATGTTGAGCACGTAATTTAGCACGCTCTTCTTCATTCATTTTTGTGAGATCTTGTCCCATTAATTTCACACTGCCAGCGCTTCCATCATCAAGTCCGGCAATAATTCCTAACAACGTCGATTTACCCGATCCTGACTCACCAATTAACGCAATTGTTTGTGCAGGCTCGACAACTAACTCAACACCCTGCAATATAGAGATCTGACTATCACCTTGTCCTACTTGTTTGGTTAACTGATGAACTTCAAGAACCTTTTCCGTCGACATACATTTTTCCTTATCGTTATGATGATGTTTAGCTTTAAGGCGATTGCTGCTGATACCTTTTTAATCTTTGGTGACAGCTTGAGTGCAGGCTATCGTCTTCCTCTTGAGAGTGCATGGCCACAGCGCCTTGCTGATAAATGGAAAACAACCTACCCTGAAATTAATGTTGTTAATGCAAGCATTAGTGGTGAAACTGCATTTCAGGGGCAAAATCGACTTCCTGATTTATTAAAACAGCATCAACCACGCTGGGTTTTAATTGAATTAGGTGCAAATGATGGCTTACAGGGATACCCTGTTGTACAAACAAAAGACGCGCTACAAAACATCATTGCACAAGTTAAAGCGTCGGGCGCAACCCCACTTTTTATGCAAATTATGATTTCACCTAATTACGGGAAACGCTATACACAATCATTTTCAGCGATTTATCCTAAACTTGCAGAAGATAATGCGATCCCTCTGCTTCCTTTTTATATGGAGCAAATCGCAGATAAGCCTGAGTGGATGCAAAACGACAGTATACATCCCAATGAAGATGCTCAGCCTTTTATCGTGCAATGGATGGATAAAACATTATCCCCTTACTTAACACGTTAGACTATTCTGACAGTAGTTAACGTAGATTAAACGAGATTAATTGTAAAATTATGCAAAAAACGGTATTGATTACAGGAAGTTCTAGTGGAATAGGGCTTTGTGCAGCTAAAGCGCTTAAGAAAAGAGGTTATCGAGTCCTTGCCGCTTGCCGTAAAGATGAAGATCTTAAACGCATGGAAACACTAGGATTAGAGCCTATTTATCTTGATCTTGATGATTCGCAAAGTGTTGAAAAAGCGGCATTAGAGGTTATTCATCTAACAAATGGTCGTTTATATGGATTATTTAATAATGGTGGTTTTGGTGTATACGGCCCACTAGATGCGATTAGTCGCCAACAAATGGAAAAGCAATTTTCCACAAATTTTTTTGGTTTGCATCAATTAACTACCTTACTATTACCAGCTATGTTGCCCCATGGTGAAGGACGAATTATTCAAACCAGTTCAGTGATGGGCGTTATCTCAACACCAGGCAGAGGCGCTTACGCAGCTAGCAAATATGCCGTAGAAGCATGGTCTGATGCCTTAAGAATGGAATTAATACATACCGGTGTTAAAGTGAGTTTAATAGAGCCAGGCCCAATACGAACTTGTTTCACTGAAAATGTTGCTCAAGCTGAGAAAGATAAACCCGTAAAAAATCCGGGGATTGCGAGTCGTTTCACATTAACACCTGAAGATGTCGTGAAAAAGCTTGTACACGCTTTAGAAAGTCCAAAACCTAAGATACGTTATCCCGTAACGCTATTAACTTATGCTGTCAGAATATTAAAGCGTTTTCTACCTGATACCTTAATGGATGCAATTTTAAGTCGCCAAAGTGGCAAGGCTTGATTTTTTTGGTTTCACCCTTACTTATTAATGAAATAGCGTTATAAATCGCATCTATATTTAAAACTCTCAAAAAGGGACAAGTTAATGTTAGCAACTGCACATATTGTTGATGTAAATGAATCAAATATTCAACAAGTTATAGAACAATCCATGACCAAACCCGTCATGATGTATTTCTATTCAGAACACAGCCCTCATTGTGCAGAGCTTGGTGCAACATTGAATAAACTGGCAGCCGAATTTGCCGATCAATTTATTTTGGCAAAATTGGATTGCGATGCAGAACAAATGATCGCCTCACAATTTGGTCTACGTGCGATCCCAACTGTTTATATTTTACAAGAAGGTCGCCCTGTCGATGGTTTCCAAGGTCCTCAACCTGAAGAAGCAGTCCGCCAAGTTTTAGCCAATGTATTGCCAAAACCTGAAGAGCTAAAAGCAGCACAAGCAGCGCAACTTCTTTCTGAAGGAAAAGCGGATGAAGCTTTACCTCTATTAAAAGAAGCACATCAACTCGCGCCTAAAAATAGTGAAATTACACTAGCTTTAGCTGGTGCTCTTATTTCTTTAAATAAAAATGAAGAAGCACAAACACTGCTAATCACTATCCCATTACAAGATCAAGATAGTTATTATCATAGCTTACTGTCACAAATTGAATTACAAAAACAAGCGGCTGATACCCCAGAAATTCAGCAATTACAAAATGATTTTAGTCAACAACCTGCAAATACTGATATTGCTATTCAACTTGCACTAAAATTACATGAAGTCTCCCGCAATGAAGAAGCATTAGAATTGCTATTTAGCTTTATCAAAAAAGACTTAAATGCAGGTGATGGCCAAGTTAAGAAAACACTGATGGATATTTTATCCGCCTTAGGCACTAATGATAATTTAGCGTCTAAATATCGCCGTATGGTGTATTCTTTACTTTATTAGTTTTATTTTCTTATAAAAGCAGACTTAGGACAGATATATGGAAATAGTCATTGGTATTATCATCTTATTCGCTATTATTTTAGTTTTAAGCGGTGTTAAAACCGTTCCACAGGGTTATCAGTGGACTGTCGAACGTTTTGGTCGTTACACACGAACACTCACTCCAGGACTTCAAATTCTTATTCCTTTTGTCGATCGTGTTGGTCGCCGTATTAATATGATGGAACAAGTACTTGATATTCCATCTCAAGAAGTGATCTCTCGTGATAACGCCAACGTCAGCATCGATGCAGTCTGCTTTATTCAAGTAATTGACCCAGTAAAAGCTGCGTATGAAGTTAATAATCTTGAACTTGCGATTATCAACTTAACACTGACGAATATCCGTACAGTATTAGGTTCAATGGAACTTGATGAAATTCTTTCTCAACGCGACCAAATTAATAGCCGTCTTTTACTAATTGTGGATGATGCAACAAACCCTTGGGGTATCAAAATCACCCGTATTGAAATTCGTGATGTACGCCCTCCAAAAGAATTGATTTCTGCAATGAATGCTCAGATGAAAGCTGAACGTACTAAACGTGCCGACATTCTTGAAGCTGAAGGTATTCGTCAAGCCGCTATTTTAAAAGCAGAAGGTGAGAAACAAGGACAAATTCTGAAGGCTGAAGGTGAGCGTCAATCAGCATTCTTACAAGCAGAAGCCCGTGAACGTGCCGCAGAAGCTGAAGCTAAAGCAACACAAATGGTCTCTGAAGCTATTGCTAAAGGGGATATGCAGGCTGTTAATTACTTTATTGCTCAAAAATATACTGATGCACTCGCACAAATTGGCTCAGCCAACAACAGTAAAGTTGTCATGATGCCACTAGAAGCCAGTAATTTAATGGGCGCAATCGGTGGTATTTCAGAGCTCCTTAATACCAAAAAAAATGACTCTGGTAACAAGAGTAATTAATGATGATTGAATGGATTAGTGCTCACCCCGCACTTTTCTGGCTTTGTCTTGGTGGCTTGCTGTTAATTGCAGAAATGCTTGGAACAGCAGGATACCTTTTATGGTCAGGAATGGCAGCACTGTGCGTTTCTTTACTCGCATGGATGCTACCTATTAACTGGCCTACTCAAGGTGTGTTATTTGCGATATTAACAGTTATTAGTGCTGTACTTTGGCACCTTTGGCTTAAACGCAGAAAACAATCAAAAGAAGCTGAGAACTTAAATCAGAAAAGTCATCAACTGATTGGTGTTCACGCTGTTCTATCATCAGATACAGAAAATGGGTTTAGCCGCATAAAACTAGCCGATGGTAGTTGGCGTGTTTATTCAGACACGCCATTACAAGCGGGTGATAAAGTCGAAGTCATTGCTATTGATGGCATTACTTTACACGTTATACCACTTAAACCGACTGCTTCTGATGGTGGCAACACCCTGACAAATGATTGATAATGGGGCAATCAGCACCATCATCGCCAGGACATTCGCTGGCTAACAAGAGAAGGCGTTGACGAATTGCATTAAGTTCGTTAATAGTCTTCTCAATTTCAGCCACCTTTTTTAACGTCGCTTCTTTCACATCAGCACTATGTCGTGATGGATTTCTTAATAGCATTAACAATGCACGACACTCTTCTAGGTTAAAACCAACCTCTCTCGCTTGTCGCAATAATGTTAATTCTTCAATATGTTGTGCCTGATAATAGCGATAGCCGTTCTCACCTCTTCCTGGGGGTGTGATCAAGTCTTTTTCTTCATAAAACCGAATGGCTTTAGCTGTTAATCCTGTTTTGTTTGCGATTTCACTAATATTCAAAATTCCCCCTTGACCTTCCCCTTGCGGAAAGGTTTAGCCTTTATCTCTGATAAGAAAAAACCTTTAAAGAAAGCAAGTTACCGGATATTGCGCAATAATAGAGGTAACGCTTTTTATTTCGGAGATAAACTAACATGGCAAAAACTACGCTACTCGCATTACAAGGGCTTTCATGCTCCCACTGTGTTAACAGTGTAAAAAAAGCACTTGATGCTCGCAATGATATAGAACAGTCAAATGTGACTATTCAATACGCTAAAATTGACAGTGATGCAACTGCTGAAAGTTTAATCAAAACGATTGAAGACGCGGGTTATGAAGCTAAAATTGCAACACAGCCTGATGTAAAATTAAGCCTAAGTGGCCTTAACTGCATGAAGTGTGTAGGTAAAACCGAAAAAGCATTATTAGCCGTTGAAGGTGTAGTTGCGGTTAATGTGACAAAAGAGTCTGCTGAAGTTTTTGGCGATGCTACTGCAGATACCTTAATTGCAGCAATTACGGCTGAAGGTTTTCAAGCCAGTTTAGCTCCCACAGATAACACAATTAATTTAGCCCTTTCAGGCTTAAATTGTGGACATTGTGTCGGCTCAGTCAAAAAAGCACTTGAAGCGACAACAGGCGTTGATAGTGCTGAAGTTGAATTAACTCATGCAAAAGTAATCGGATCAGCTACCGCAGATACATTAATAACAGCTATTAAAGATGCTGGTTTTGAAGCACAACTAGCAGGTACTGATTTCCCAAAAACTGAGCCGCTGACGCAAACGCATGCACAACTGGAAGCATCGTCAGCGGCTGTTTGTGACATTCCAGTTGAAAATGCAGACATTGAAAATAGCTCAGAAATAGACATTGACGATGACAGCAGTGTTCAGCTTTTAATTGATGGCATGACTTGTGCAAGTTGCGTAAACAAGGTTCACAAAGCATTACAATCCGTTGATGGCGTTGAGAATGTACGTGTAAACCTTGCTGAACGTAGCGCATTAGTGACAGGTGAAATTGATCATGATGCACTAGTGACTGCCATTGAAAAAGCAGGTTATGGCGCTGAAATTATTCAAGATGATGTAAAACGTAGAGAGCGACAGCAAGAAGTCGCTGTTGCTAATATGAAGCGTTTTCGCTGGCAAGCTGCATTGGCCTTAGTTGTTGGTATCCCTGTCATGATTTGGGGAATGATCGGCGACAATATGATGTTAACCGAAGCTAACCACAGTATTTGGTTAGGTATTGGTATTGCAACATTGTTTGTTATGGTTGTTGCTGGTGGTCATTTCTATCGTAGTGCATGGCAAAGTTTAAAAAACCGCAGTGCGACAATGGATACCCTCGTTGCGTTAGGAACAGGAACAGCATGGCTCTATTCCATTACCGTGAATTTATGGCCAGAAGTGTTCCCTGCTCAAGCTCGACATCTCTATTACGAAGCCAGTGCGATGATTATTGGTTTAATCAATCTAGGTCATATGCTTGAGCAAAGAGCGCGTCAGCGTTCATCTAAAGCACTAGAGCGCCTATTAGATTTAACACCGCCTACAGCAAGGGTTATCACTGAAAATGGTGAAGTTGAAATGCCATTAGCTGATGTTAAACAAGGAATGACATTACGTTTAGCAACAGGTGATAAAGTGCCGGTTGATGGTGAAATTATCCAAGGTGAAGTGTGGATGGATGAAGCCATGTTGACTGGTGAACCCATCCCACAGCAAAAAACAGTGGGCGATACTATTCATGCCGGAACCACAGTTCAAGATGGTTCAGTTTTATTTAAAGCGGCGGCAGTGGGAAGTAAAACAACACTGGCTCGTATCATTAAATTAGTTCGCCAAGCACAAAGTAGTAAACCAGAAATTGGTCAGCTAGCGGATAAAATTTCAAGTGTTTTTGTGCCTATTGTTGTCATTATTGCCTTAATTGCAGGTGCTATTTGGTATTTTTTTGGTCCTTCGCCACAAATTACCTATGCACTTGTAATTATCACAACGGTTCTTATCATCGCCTGCCCTTGTGCCTTGGGCTTAGCGACACCAATGTCCATTATTTCAGGTGTAGGTCGTGCGGCTGAATATGGTGTGTTAGTTCGTGATGCGGATGCGCTACAACAAGCCAGTAAGCTAGATACTTTAGTCTTTGATAAAACAGGAACATTGACAGAAGGTATGCCTCAAGTCACTGAAATTCATACTTTCAATCAAGTAGATGAAATTCAAGCAATTGCATTAGCAGCATCACTGGAAAATGGTTCTAATCATCCATTAGCTAAGGCAATTTTAACACGCGCTGAAGGCATTGATTTACCCGAAGTAAATAAGTTTCGTACATTAGCAGGTATGGGATTAAGTGGTGAAATTAAGGGTAAAATAGTACTTTTAGGTAACCCAAAATTGATGGTTGACTCTGGTGTTGATATTAGTGAAGTTAATTCGCTAATTGACTCTCAGGCAGCCAAAGGGGTTACTCCGGTTTTATTAGCACAAGACGGCAAAATTGCGGCATTACTTTCTATTCGCGATCCTCTTAGAGAAGATACTGTAAGTGCGTTACAACGTTTACATAATCAAGGTTATCGACTCGTGATGTTAACGGGAGATAACCCAATTACAGCGAATGCAATTGCAAAAGAAGCAGGCATTGATCAGGTTATTGCGGGTGTGATGCCAGAAGGTAAAGCACAAGCTATTACTGAGCTTCAAGCTGAAGGACGTCGTGTTGCAATGATCGGAGATGGTATTAACGATGCCCCTGCATTAGCCAAAGCTGATGTTGGTATTGCAATGGGTGGTGGTAGTGATATCGCTATTGAAACAGCCGCTATCACGTTAATGCGTCATAGTTTGCATGGTGTTGCTGATGCCGTTGAGATCTCAAAGGGTACGCTACGTAATATGAAGCAGAATCTATTCGGTGCCTTTATCTATAACAGCTTAGGTATTCCTATCGCAGCCGGTATTTTATACCCATTTACAGGCACGTTATTAAACCCTGTTGTTGCTGGCGCAGCAATGGCATTGTCTTCAATCACTGTAGTAAGTAACGCAAACCGCTTATTGCGTTTTAAACCCAAACAATAATACTTAATAAAGTATTTTCCTAAAACCTCTTTTACTTATCTGTAAAAGGGGTTTTTTATTATCTTATTTTTTGTTTTCTATTAATCATTATTAACATTTTCAAAAGGTTAAAAAAAAGCCGATATTTCTATCGGCCAGTCAAAGAGGAATTTCTCATTATACAAGAGAGTCATTACTCCGCCCTCTTAACGCTAGGATAGCAATATATTATAAGTTTTTCATTAAAATTTATTGGCACAATAAACTTAAATTATAATTTTAAAAAAAGAACAAATTTTCAGTTAACTTCTATTTGTTATTGTAGAAAACCATTATTTAAATAAAATAAACAATCTCACACAAAAATAATATTTTTAAAAGGATTTAAAAATGAATTTAAATAAGACTATTATTATAATCTTACCTTTAATTTATTCATCTCATGTATTTTCAGATGAAACATATTATATAACACCAGATGAAACTCCATTTATCGCTATTGAACCAGATACGATAATCACATCCCCCTCATCTTTTGATCAAAAAATAAGTAACCACTATGTTAAGTTAGAAAAAAATAAAATATTATTAACTGATGAGATAATAGAAAAGCTCAATAAACACATTGGGAATATAAAAACAACATTCGGAGAAAGCATTACAAAAGAAAATGTTAAAATAAAAGATAGTTTAATTATTTCACCGAAAGATATAGAGATAAGATCAAAGATTGCTTCTTTTTTTTATAATGAAATAGAAGGTAATCTACTAGGATCAAACGATGCCCCACATATTTCATTTAATAAAAAAGCCGTTCTTCACTTTCTAGCCGAACATACAAATGATGATATACAGATTGCACAAACGACATTACCTAACCTCACCATTAAACAATACGATGATATTGTTCATGGAGAAAAAAACAATGTAATAAAGCAAGGGGATTTATTTTCAATTGAAAATGAATTCAATAAAAAGATCATTACGTTAATCAAAAAGAACAATGTTGAACTGAGTAAGTTTGATAATCAAATTAAGCTTAATAAAATGATGAGCAAAGTTAATCAATCTGGTCACGCAATGAATTTAGAAAGAATATTAGCAAATGAAGACAATATTGATGCTAATAAAAAAGACATTGATACCAATAAAAAAAGTATTGAT
>NZ_PENV01000016.1:0-109697 GCF_003144375.1 Proteus genomosp. 4 str. ATCC 51469 | reverse complement strand
CGCGTATATGCGCTATTACAACCTAGAAAGGCTTCATACTGCCAACGGTGATCTGTCCCCCATTGAGTATGAACAAAATTCCTTAAGAAAAGTGTCCTGATTTAGTTGCGCAGAACAAGCATCATCAATGTTATTAAAAGGAGCCATTTGAACAACCTCTTCAAGCTCATCTTTCGTCATTGGCGATACTCTTACTGTGTAATCATTTAACTTATAAGAAAGAGGTGCCTTTACCAATGCTCTTGTCAACTCTGAACAATATTCTGAAAAATGTCGCTCATTAGCTTTTTCTATGGAAACAACATTAACCGCTAATAAAGCGATTACAAACACAGAGATAAGTCCAATTATAGTTAATCTAACCTTCCTCACAACACCATCCTCGTTAGTTAATTTGTTATTAGTTTAGCTGTTTGTGGTGCAAATGGGAGCAAATTATTTACACTCTACCCATTGCTCAGTTTCTTTTGTATTTATATTCGAAACAGCGTATTCATTATGTATTTCCGCCATTACATAGACATAATTACTGTCTTTTTCCATATAAAACCCGTTATTTTTTGCCTTCATTGCAGGGCTAATTAATTTATATCCATCGGGTCTTATCGCTGTAAATTTATCACCATTCAGTATTACTTTTGTATGGAATCTGCCTTGCATTTGCCCCATGGCATCACCAATTAATACAGCTTTTGAGTATATGCAATTATAGGTTTTACTATTGCTTGTTGTTCGACTAGCTAATGATGCGGCACTACTAGAGTTGTGAGTCAAAGATGATGAAGACTCTGTATTCGTATAAGAGCGTAAATTATTTGTTGTAGATGGATTAGATGTATAACTATTCGATGTTCCTACCCTGCATACTTTGTTTGCAGAAATGCATGTGTTGCCACAGGGAATTCCTTTTCTGCAATTTTTCGCTTCAGCATTATTCAAGAATAAAACAGGTAGAATAGTTACGAGGCACATGAGAATGCATTTTGAGGAAATCATTCTTCCTCCCTATACATCTTTTTGACTGTTTCAATAAACATCTCTCTAAATTTTTTAGATTCAATATCTGCAATATTCTCTATTTTAGATTGCCCGTAATCTTTATTAATGGACTCTTGAATAATTTGAATTATCTCAGCATTCATTGACCTACCATTCCTTTCTGCAATCTCTTTTAATTTCTCATGCATGTCAGGTGGCATTCTTAATTTAAATTGAGGATATTCTCTGCTCATATTATCACCTTAATTTTTCTTGACAGTCTATAACGGTGATAGTACATTCTCAATTGAACCACGGTGGTTTATAAAGAGGTTGAGAATGAAGGGAGCAAGAAAACTACCACAGCTTAATTTTCGTTGGCCTGAAAAGGACATTGAACTAGTTAAGCAGTGGGCAGAGAAAAACGGAAGATCTTTAAATAATGAAGTTCACAGAATTGTGATGGAATATTTAAAAGATAAGACAGTAACCAATGAGTAAAAATAGAGAGACCCCAACTGCGCTAACAGTCGAGGTCTCAAGTTTAGTCCGAAACTTACGAGAAACGAACTATGAATAGTGTATCAACAATTAACGTACCTTTCCACGGTAACAACCTGTATGTGGTAAATTTCAACGGCGAACCATATGTACCAATGAAGCCAATAGTTGAAGGTATGGGTTTAACTTGGCAATCTCAATTTGAAAAGCTAAAACAAAGGTTTAGTAAAGGGATCACGGAAATCGTGATACCTTCAAAAGGCGGTGAGCAATCAATGATTTGCCTCACCCTCCGTAAACTTGCTGGCTGGCTTCACACTATTAGCCCTAACAAAGTCAAACCGGAGATCCGCGATAAAGTAATCAAGTATCAAGAAGAGTGTGACGATGTACTTTACGAATACTGGACTACTGGTGAGGTTAAAAAGAAAACCAACTTTCGCCAATCAACAGCCAAAGAACTGATCCCTTTACGCCAAACAGCAGAGCGCTTAATTGCTCATGGGGTTGGTAATATTTATCCCGATATATGGAAACATATTCACAAAGAGTTCGGCGTTGAACACATCAATGAACTGTTACCAGAGCAGATACCGCTGGCAATCTCTTATCTTGATGCTTTGGAAGGTGAATACATTCCTAAAGAAACCCCACGAGAAGTTACTCAAGATAGAGCTAATCGTGATATGGATGCTCACCACGTAAATGTGCTAGCCAAACATTACGAAGCCATATACACCGCATGGAAAGTTGAATTATATCCAGCGTTATGCAGTGTCGATTCGCCGATTGCTTACAGATTGCGTGACCGACTCCGAGATGGATATTCAACCCTTATTCGGTTACAGGAAAGCTTAAACGGAAAACATCCTGTATTAATCAAGTAAACATAACGCCCAAGGATGGGCTACTTTCTCTTCCTGCTCACCAATCGGCGTTTACCACTGATCAGATCATCATTACGCTTATCATCTTGTTTCATGATGTTGTCATATTCTTCTTTAGTGAAGCCTTTCTCATCAGGGTATTTAGCTTTGAGCATCATCTGAAATTCAGTCATGGTTAACTGTTCGGATTCTTCCCGATTCATACCAAAATGAGCACGAGCAGAGCTAATGTAGTCAATTGCCATAAACTCATCTGAGAATTCGCTTTTGCCTTCGTTACGTTGAAGTTTGCGGATCTTAGCTTTACCGATAATTCCGTGAGTGAACAACTCTCTGGCAATGACGATAATGTCAGCGATTGGCATCTTACCGTTTTTATAGACAATACCACGTTTACCTGACTTCCATTCTCCAATGATTTCCGAACAGTCATCATCACAACACGCCTGCATCACTATCATTGCAGTTTGTAGGATATTGCGCCCATATGTTGGCTTGCTAATCGCTTTTATTAACCACTCAGGAATAACCCTATAATTCATTACGGCACGAGCAATTAAATCTTGTACCTCTGTGCCATTTAATTGACCATACGCACTCACAATCTGCTTAGGCTCACCAATTCTTGTCATATTGATGAACGATGGTCTAAATAAGTAATCCTTTTTATCAGTAGAGATAACCATCTCACCGATTTCTAAAATAGGCGTCATAATCCCTCCTGAATATTATCAAGGGTACTCGAGGGCACCCTTTGTAATATTAAGCAGCGGTAACAGTGACCACGCATTTGGCTGTCTTGCTACCATCTTCGGATGTTACAGTAACGTTCGCAGTGCCTTCAGCAACGCCACGCACAGTGACCACGTTCACAAACTGAGTAACTGTTGCAAAGTTTGTCTTATCGCTCACAGCGGTGTAGTTTTTGTTCGTCGCATCGGTTGGTGTAAATTTGACAGTAAATGTTTTGGTTTCACCCACTTTTACAGACAGGGTGGCTGGCTCTACTGCGACGCTTTCAACAACGATTTCTTCTTGTAGCCATTCAACCGTTTCTGCATCAGCAACTTTCAATTCACCTGAGTAAGTGGAAATTTCTTTTGTTGGAAACTCCATTGACCAGGACGTGAAAGTCATGTAACCCTGAACAACATCAGAACCATCTCCTTTCATATCAAGCTGAACCCAATATGCTGGTTGGCGACTTGCTTTGATTTCATCAAGGATTTCTTTGGCAATGTCGAAAGCGGAAGTAGAACCGGTTACACCAGCTTTTTTCAATTCACCATCAAAACTAATGGTAAAGTCAGCGCCAGTAACAATTGACTCAGTTAAGCCTTTAGTGTCATCAGCATTAGATGCCACTGTCTCCATACCGAAATCAAATGACTTGCTTGTTAGCGCACCTAATCGCAAGAATTTATCTTGTGCTGGTACTTGGTCAGGACAGCCTTTTGCAATGCGCAGAATACCTGCGTTACCCATTACTAGGCCTTTATCATCAGGGCATTGTGCCATGTTATAACCTCTTTATTTGCAAATAAAAAAGGCCGCATAAGCGACCTGTTGAGATATGTTTAATTTAAGATGTACAGCGGAAAGAAAGCTTAAGGATAAACCGACCTTCTTCTGTTGGTATAGGTCTTGGTAGACCGCCTAAGTTGTAGATTGAATTGAGTTCGCAATCTAACGAGTTGTTAGCAACGTAATTTAGAATTTCATTAGCTCTTATCAATGCGGGTTCAGGATCATACTGCGCAGATACTAGAAAAAGCGTCACGAAATCATCAGCACCCAAATCAGCAAATCGACCACTACCATCATCAGGCTGAATAACAGCATATTGCTGAGTCTTTTCGTCTGGTTGCTCATTCCACGTCAGATATTGAACGATGAAACCATCGAGCAAATTACCTCTGTTTAAGTAGCGCTCAAACTTCTCATGTATCATATTTGAAGCTCCCGTCTCACTGCTATATCTATCTCAGCTCTTGCCTCCTCAAATGACAATTTGAGAAACTCTTTCTTTGCCGTTGAGCGTCTGAATTTTTGTTTAACTCTAGGATCATGAACGTAAACAGCATAGTTAGCGGAGTAACCAACCCTACCAGTAACTAATGTTCCATTAACTTTCACTTCTCTAAATTGCGAATTTATCAGTGTTGATGTTTTACCAATCGGTGTATACAGAGCTGTTAGCGCGCTACCGGTATCTAATGCTGATTTAATTGCCCTAACAACCTTTCTGCCATGAATGTTACCTACAAGCGCTCTAAGGTTTGCGTTAGCCTGAGAAATACCCCTTACTTTTGCGCCCATATCACACCGCCGTTATCAGAGTGTAGTCATCTGCAATATGCTCAAATAGGTCTTCATCGCGTTTGATGAATTTTATTTCATCAGCACCGACAGATAACGGATCGCCTGAGTGCCTACCAATAGCGATAAAGTCACCTTTTTTAGCATCAGCATACTCAGTCCAGAAAACCAACTTAATGGTGATTTCAGAGCCGATATCTAACTTTCCAGACTTAAGCTCACTACCATAGCCACAAAGAAAATGAACCGGCTCTGAGAATGTAACTTTGCCGTATTTATCTTTTCCGTTTGGTCGCCATAAAGTAGCCCACGAGGTGTAAGCCCAATTTGCAACTGAACTCATTACGCCCCCCTACACATACAGCCGCCTTTCGCTATCCACAAACCAGCGTGAGCAGTTTGAGTTGGATCGTCTGGTATTAACCCATTAGCACAACCGTGCTTATCTAAACCACGCAGTAGTGACGCAGCCGATTTCCATCTATCACCAAACGATTGATATCGAAATGAGCGTGATGCGCCGTTAGGTGCTGTTTGTGAGCTGATATACTTATCACCTTGACCAAGCGCCATAAGTGATAGTAAGTACATCTGGATTAACAGCGCGGTTGCTGATGGATAGTGTTTATCAAGGCATTCTTGAATACTTCCTACCTGCTCAATAAGTGCTTCGAGAATAAAATCAGGTAATTCTATCCCCTGCCCTGTCAGGTACTCTTTGGCTTGCTCTTTTGTGATCATGATTACCTCACAAAGCAAAGCCCCCTTTCGAGGGCATAAAAAAACCGCTTTCGCGGCTATTCGTCTTTGTCTTTTTTAGACTTGGCTTTTGGTGTGGCTGGAACCAGTTCAGCAGCATCATTAGATAATGCTCTAACATTAGCCTTAAAGGCTGGATGAAGATTTTCTAACTCAACCACCTGACCCTTTTCGACACCATGCCAAGGGATAATAACCTCGTACTTTTTCATTGCAGATCCTTAGCTCAGTTTATCACCGTAAACCACACCTGACTTTCCGTCACCGTCACGAGTAATTTGCAGACCTGCTGCGCTCATGATTTGGAAGTTATAGTTTTCCTGTGGCATAAAGCGAGGTTTAGGAACAACACCTGTTGCCATACCAACTAACGGTGTCACTACATCTTTACGGCGTTGATAAGCGATAAACTCAGAGCCTTTAAGCGCATAAGTAGGGCGAATTTCTTTCACGCCAGCATACGGTAGTAACGTATCGATAATGCGACCATTTACCACGCTGTTACCTGCACCAGCACCAACAGAAACAACTACAGGCTTGATTAAGTTACCCCATGCTTCGTAACTCACCCACATAACATCGTAAGCGTCTACTTTGTTGTTGAATGCAGTCTGACCAAACGCGCCACCAAAACCAAAGAGCGCTAACAATGCAGGTAAGTCAGCTGTAGTTAAATCAATATTAGCACCAGAAGCACCTAAGTCGATTTTCGCTGTATTTCGGTGATTTTTCAGGCCTTGGCCTTTATAACCTTCCACGCTAATTGACGCATCACCATTTAAGAAGTAGTTAACTACTTTCTTATTGAATTGACGCATTTTTGCAGTTTGAGAATCAAGAACAAGGTCAATACCAACTGTGCTTAAACCAGCAGCATGACGCCAGTTAACACCAAATCCAGCGGTAAATACTGGGATTGGGTCGCCGTCAGAACCATAATCAGTGTGATCATGAGAGTATGGAGCTTGACCGTCAATACTGATTGATACGTCATCAGCAATATCTCCAACCACGTTATACAGTTTTGCTGTCTTTCCAATTGGTAACACTGTTTGCAGGCCCATTAAATCATTGACGATTTCCATGCCTGTCTCTTGGTCGCGCAACTGAATAATGTTGTTATCAACTTCTTTCCAAAAGTCCTTAGAGAAACCGCCTGACTGGTTTGCCGCTAATGTCTCACCATCCATAACGCCTTGATACTGGTTAATCATCAGGTTATGTTGCGTGTTATAGATATTACGTGTAGCCCACAGGCTATCCCACTGGCGTTGCAGTCGGCTATTTGTTGCTAAAGTTTCAGCAGTATAAAACATAGTTTTTTCCTTTTAATTACGCAGCAGCCACAGTGCCAACACGAAAGCGAACACGAATGAAATCATCAGCTTTTAGCGTCACTTCATCCTGAGAGTATCCAATTACTGATTCCGTATCAGCAGATGCAAGAGCACCTTTACCGCTGGCTCCGAGCTTGATCGGAGAGTCTTTTTTGTAAGTACCAGCAGGAACTAATACAGCCAGCTCTCGACCCTCTTCTACATACTCACCAACTAGAGAATCACCAGCGGGAACGCCATCACGAATAGACAACCCTTGGTGATATGCTGGATTAGCTACATAAATGCGACCGGATAATGCTGTGGCTTGAGCAAATTCATTGTCTGAGTTAATAACAACAAAAGTGCCCGGTAACGTAACCGCCTTTGCTGCACGAGTTTCTGTGATTGATTTACCGTCAAGATTTACACGGCGATAGCGACTAGTAGCCATTATTTAGCACCTCCAAAGTATGCTGCTGGATCTGGTGCTCCAGTTTGCTCTTGCTGTGCGCCTGAGTTGCCAGCCAAACTTGCTGCGTCACCAATTTGTTTATGCATATCGATCAGCGCCTGACCTTGCAGTGAGTTTGCAACCACTTCACCGTATTTTTCGGCAATTACTTTGCGCATTTCGGTTTCTTCTGCACGTTGGTTTGCGGTTAATGATTCTTCCAGCTTTTTGTGGTTAACCTGTAATGCATCAACCTTTTCGTTGATTGGCTTTAGTTGCTCAGCGAAGTTTGCAGCCAATGCCTGAGTAATATCACCTACGAGTTCTTTCTTTTCTTCTTGAGTTAAAGGCATATCGCCCTCCGTGCTGTTATTGATTGCAGGGCTTGCCTGCGGTTTACTGAAAGCTGATTTAAGTTTGTTTGTTACAACCTTTACCCATGACTCTTGTTGCTCAACTTCTACGCCTTGCGTGTCAAAGGTGATGTTGCCATTTTCATTTGTGTAGGAATGTAGTTTTGCATTACCGCCATCGATAACGATTACTGCATGAGTGTCTGTGAAATCCGATACCCACGCATAGCCATTACCAACAACGAACTGTTTCTTTGCAGCCATTTCAAGTCGATGAGATTTTTCACGATAAGTTTCACCAACCAGAGCGCCGCTGTTAGTTTTAACCTCTGTGGCTTGGTCAGCATTAACCATCATTCCAACACCTTGAGTTGGTGTCGCTGCTCCTGACTCATAAAGCAGAATTGCGTCATGATCCATGCTGTGTATCTTTGCAATCCAGTTATAACCCTGCGCTTTCTGTTCTTCGCTTGCTTCAATCTGCTCAAGAAAGACAGCAACGCTCGTATGAATTGGCTCTGAATTTTCACCACTTTCAATCGCTTCGACGCGCTGAAGAACTTCTTTACCGCCTTCTGACTCTTTAGCCTTGTCTACATCTATCCACTTTTCTAAATAGATGCGATTACCGACCTTGGAAACATTTCTGTTTGCCGCGCCGATATACCCAACATTAAGGCCTTCGAAAGAAAGCGCTGATACAAACTGACCATCAAGCGTAGGATGCCCTAAAGGTGCGGGAGTGCCTTCTAATTCTCGATAATGAGCGTCAATCTCACTGCCTGGATATAATCCACCATTCATAATGACGTTTGCTGGGAGCGTGTAGCTTGGGATAATAATGTGCTCACGACCGTTGTATGTTTCACGCCGAATAGAGGCGCTATTAACCTTGGTTGTGACATTTACTTGAATTGGCATCAGTTATTCCTCCGCCCATTGATAACCACGTTCTTTCATGGCCTCTTTTTCCTCTAGCAGTTTATTGATGAGAGTCTTGTTGTAAGGCTTGCCGTCTTTATCAACAAGAACGGTTACAGTTGAGCATTTACAGTTAATTGAATTGGCATCACGAGCCCACCAGTCACGTTGCTCATCAGTGGTGTATATGTTCCCATGCCTAATTGCATGGTGATGTCTTGTCGTTGGGCTTAGTGCGGATATATGAATTTCACGAGTTTCAAGGTTAAGCATTTCCTTAGCTTCGTCAGCTTCATCTAATCGCGCCCTACGCAACGCACTTGTTATCTCTGTCCTTGCTATCCGATTAGCTCGGCGAGTTTCAATGCCAGCTTGATTAGTTAGGTTTCTCGCTACTTCACGAGGATTTAACCCTCTCGCGATACCATCCGTAAGAATGCGAGCCATGTCAGCTTTAACCTGACCAGACAGCCCTTTCATCTCTTCGAACACACGAGCGCGAACTAGAGCCATTCTTAGTTGATATGGCTCACTCATCAGTATCGTTGCTATGCTTTGTTGAGTAGCTGCGTAGACAGTTGATTGCTGTGCTAAGTTTGCATACTGCTGTGCTGTTCCTCTTTCGTATGCTGTACTGACGTATTCGAGGAAAAGAAAGTTACCGAACTCGCCACCATTCAAAAGCACCTCATCAACCATTAGCTCACCATCTCTCAACAGTATTGATAGATAGTTAGGGTCTAAATCGAATTGGTATTTTCTATTGACGACTGGCTCAGAGGGGATTCTATTAAGAAGTTGAATATAGCCTTTTGATATTCTTCGAATACGTTTCGCAAACTCTCTCATTGCGCCACGTTCTAGTTTATCAACTGATGTTGGGTCAGCTTTCGTTCCGGGTCTTATCGCCGTCCTTATCTTCTGTATCTTCATCAGTTTCACCTAATGGCTCTTCACTATCATTTTCATAGCCAGCCGCTTCCCTAATTTCTTCGACACTAAACACCGGCTCACTAGTAGCGAGGGCTGTCTGATTAATTCGGCTCATCTTCTCAGCGCTATCAAGCTTCTCAATAGCTGATTGCTCGTTTAAATCATCCCAAACAACCGTTTTCTCACCGATAGGGTCTAGTACCTTGATATTAATTAGATGGTCGATGAAGTCCTCTATCTCAAATGAGAGTTCACTTTCTCTGCGTGATTGGCATCGTGCATTGAAATACTTCTGATCTTCGGTACTGGCTCTTTCGCCAGTCTGCATGCCAACAAGTATTTTTGATGGAATATCCATTGCGGCTGATGCTGTTTGCAAGTTAACCATATAAGTTGGTGTCGGATCAGATACGGCGGTAACCATAGGGCTGACGCTCGCACCCTTCGTAACAAGAACTGAGTCATTACCTGCGTTGATTTCTCTTGCTACTTCATTATAAATTTCCTGCAACCCAGCAATGTCAACGCCATACATTCTTGCCATTTCATCAAGGCTGGCTTCCTTTTCGTAGTTGATATTTAGCTGTCTTGCTGCGTTTTTAAGGAATGATTCACCAGAACCGCCCTCAACCTTTTCAAGGCTTACAAAGGCGTTATAGGCAGGTTCAAGAAAACCGATAGCGTCAACTGAATAATCACCGAGAATGAAAACCCTATCTGGATGAATATTGATATTTCTTGTCCCGCCATTTGGCAACGTCTCCGTGTACTGCCACATACTTGGCTGACCGTAGTCAGGAGAGTTAATGTCAGTAACCCAATCAGTAGGCTTAATTGCATTCGCCCAAGCTGGTGTGGCTTTCTTTAGTAACTTTGATTTCGTGACAGGCTCATGCCACTTTCCGCTATCGTTGATATGAAGGATCAAGCCTGCATAGCGACCGACAAGACGCTTCTGATCTGCTTCTTTGAACGCTTTCCAAATACGCTTATTCACGTACTTTTTAAATGAAGCCTCCCAAGTGGTTTCTTTCTTGTATTTATCTGCTTTATCACCCTCAATCACTTGAGGTGATGTTTTCCAGCAATTACCTACGAGCTTTGTTACCCCACCAAAGGCAATACCACCACGGCGAAATAGCTTATATAAATCCTCAAAGGTTAAATCTTGTTTGAATCCGTACTCACACCAAGCAGATGATCGCTTCGCATCAAGCCCCATGGTTGGATTAACCAAAGCCATACGGGCACGAGCTATCGCATCACTCACCATGTGATTGACGGCTAGTTTCATGTTTTCTTGCATTATCGCCTCAGTAATCGTTTTGGAACCAATAGGCCTGCGTTTGATTTTTGTGTGATATACCCATCAAGCCCATATCTAACCGCATCCCAGCAGTGGTTATTCTTATCCTCAATAACGGGAAGAACCTCACCTGTGATCCGGTCTGTTTTGTATGAGTAAAGACGGGCTTCTTTTGCTGTTTCTTTACAGCGAGGATGGATGATTATTTGCTTGAATCCGCGTAGATGTGTAATGCCATCTTCTACGCTACCCTGCCATTTTTTAGCGGCAGAGATATTGAAACCTTGGCGTTTTAGGTAACTGATTGTTTCGGGTCGTGCGGAGTCTGCTTTAATCGGCCACTTGCGAGACTCAGGTATCTTGTCGTAAAACGCTGGCATATAATCAAGTTCAACGCCTACACCATATACCTCATACTCGATGTACAGGCAGTCGTTTAAAATGAACTGACGTAGCAATGTATTTGGGTCTTTTGCAAAACCGAAGTCAGCACCGAATAGTAATCTGTCTGCTTTCTGCCATAAGTCATCAGGGAACGATTTAACAACGTATTTATTGGCTAATACCTGCTTATCGGAGTTTTCAAGATAAGCGCCTTCCCAAATCCATGCGTAAGTAGCAGAGTCCAATCTTTCCTGATCGCTTAATCGTTCTTCTTCAAGTACTGATGGAAACCACGGGTTATCATCGTAATTCATCTCGACAACGATGGCATTATCAGGTGGATTCTTTCTAAAGCGTTTATCTGTCGCGCTACCGTCTCGTTCAGGGTTCCATGTTACCCATATTTCAGACCCAGCCTCACGAACAGTGGGCGTTAATTTAGTCCATGCTATTTCTGATACTGATTCAGCTTCATCAACCCAAGCGATTAATATTCTCGCCTTAGATTTAATGCTATCTAAGTTATGTCGCAACCCTGCAAACACATAACTAACAGAGCGACATTTTGTGCGGATATACTTCTCGCCAAGTTCATAGAAATCATTTAACCAAGGCACAGACCTAATCGCCTGTTTTACCTCTTCCATTGATGATTCTTCTAACGAGTTCATGTACTCACGAGCACAAAGTATTACACCAGATTGGCCATTCATTGCGGCCATGTAACCACGAATTGCCGTCATTAATGCAAATGTTCTTGTCTTTGCAGATCCTCGCCCACCGTGTGAGCATCGATAGCGATAATTACCTTCAAAAGCTGGAATTAATTTAGGCGGTATTTCAATCCTTGCTACCGTCATTACTACCTCCGGCAACTAAAACTATTTTAGTTGGTGTCATTGAACCGTCAGATGACTTCAAATCAATATCTTGAGTTACCTTGTCACCATACTTTTTAGGGCTCATTCTTGCTAAAGCCCACTTTCTGGTATCTATCCTTAACCTTGCCTTAGCAACTGCCGATGGTTCTTCTGTTACATCATCAGCAATATCAAACAGCTCTTCAAACACGGCATCAGCTCTTGATTCCATTGCTTTCGCGTACTGTTCACGAAAGTCAGGATGTTCTCGTAACCAACGCATGACTTTAGTTGTGTTTGGCATTCCTGGTCGCTTGCATACAGAACGCAAACTTTCACCATCGGCAATTAGAGCGCATACATCGTCCGCCACCTCTGGTAAGTAATCAGAAGGGCGACCCATTTTCTTTTCAGTCGCCATTAATCAGCCTCTTTTAGAATAATTAACTGGTTTCGTTTATATATCTCCGGCAATCAATGACACCGTTGAGGATATAAACCTATATAAAACTCTATCAATGCCACTCAAAGAATGACATTTGTAGAATTTTCTAAAATGAATAATCATTTACTGTTCAACTACTGGCACATATTTAATATCACTAATCTCATCAGGTGATATGTATACCCATGAACCATCGAGTGATGCGATACCGATTAACCCGTTAGTCACACGAGGCTCTTTAGTGGTCATCATGCCTTCGTAGGTTGTACCGTCTTTCTTGGTTGCTATTACGTGATATTTTTCTGACATGATTACTAGCCTTCTTTCAATACATCATGAAATGCCTTAGCAATAGTTTTGATTTGACGAACATTTCCACGACCAGTAACGATGATTTTTCTAACATTTCCAGCCTGACACAAACAAGCCTTCAAGTTGCCATGAGTTATATCCACCTTCGTTACAGCCCCTGTGGTCTTGGCGTCTATGTTGTAATTTTTCATATTCCACCCAATAAAAAAGGCCACTAGGGCCTATTCATGTGATGCAACTTTTAGTGCATCGGTAATTTATTGATTTACAAGCAAAGCTCAATTTTTAGCCTACGCCGCCAATCTGTGTATTTCATCGATTAATGGCTGCTTGTGGTTTTTATTGAACAAACCTTTTAATGACTCTTTCCGTTGTTCAAAATCCCACCCCATAGAAATGAATACAGTATTAGCTCTTTGTAGTTCTGTTATTGCATGAATTTGTTGGTGTGAAAGATAGTCGCGAATAGGATCTGTTTTTCCGATGTCATTGTCTTTTCTGAATTTAGCTGATGACACACCCAGCACGATGCGATTGATTAAGTCAGCCTCGTTACTGAAATGATAATGCGCTGGTTCTTTCCCTTCTTGAATTTTGCTTTCTTTCACAGCATCGGTCATCGGCTTATATTCCATTCGAGCAATGTTGCGCTCTATTTGAACTTTAGCCTCTCTCGCTGCTTTTTCACGGAACTGAATAAAACTATCAACTAGTCTAACTTGCCCATCCCTTGCTTTCTCGCCACCAATAAACGGCATCGCGATCAGAAACCCGCGCTCAGTTAGTTCATAACAAGGGAGTTCTTTTTTCTGTTTAGTAACATAAGAGGAGGCTCTGAAATCGGAGGCTCCTAAATGTTGAGATGCAATTAACGATTCAATACTATTCATCACTCGGAAGTGATCTCTTCCAAACTCATTGGCGATGACATCTGTTGTTACTACTGGTTGATTGCCTGATTTCTTAATTAAATGCTTCATAGTTAGTTCCTTTTAGAGATGAACCTTGCGCCCAGGAGTAACCAGCCCAAAGAGGGTTAACCAGACCACTACTGATTATCCTCAAGGCTCATCCTGAAAGGTTCTTTGGTTTATGTGTGTCGGGCGTGACACTAAATTTGCACGCTATACATCTATTGGTGCTGAATTGAATAAATCCTTACAACTGATCGCAACCATCATCACGTATCACTACGTTAATCAGGTCACTTCTAGTCTGTTCCTAGCAGTCAAGATATGATCACTCTCCTTAATGGATAAACGATTTATCTAACCAAACTGGTATATATACTTACTTAAGCTATACTAAGTAAACATCGCTATACTTTGATTGATATCTTGTTAGTATTGCCCATGCACCCATGCTGGGCTTTTTTTATTCTTTTGGAATGCTTTTATCCAATTCTTCACGGAATTTAACTGGATTCTCTGAACCTTCTACTGCCATGATATTTCTCCATTAAAAAGCCCCGCTATTGCGAGGCTCGTTATTAATCTTTGATAAATTCATCTGTAGAAATTGAGCTATGAACCTCAACGAGTTCTGCGGTGGAGCTATCTACCACAACCTTAACGTGAGGATGATAGTTTTCTGCAAGATACTTCATTATTGGTTTAACTACTGCGTCAAATTCAGATCCATTTTTTTGATTCATTTTATCACCTGTCGTTGTTGTTCAATTTCCCGTATTGCTTTCTTGTCTGAGCTACATTGCTCAATAACCGATAACAGGGAGATGTTTAACATCAACGATTCTCCCCATGTCATTTGCTCTGGTATGTATGGCAATAGACAATCAGCGGTTAGGTGTGCTGGTATCGCTATGTGATCCACTGGCACGTATTCTTTCTGAATAGTCGTGCATCCTGATAAGAGCGTCACTAGGAATAGTAGTATTGGCGCAATCATTATTGACAAGAACAGTTTTGATAACCGTTTTAACTTTTTCAGAATCCACGGCTGACCTATTCCGCTCTTCGCTATTAAGTGATGAGACATTGTTGATAATCCTGAATGTGCGGTTGGCGTTTTCTGCGATTGAGTTTTGGCGAGATAACTGATTGGTTGCTGTGTTGTAATCTTTGCTTAGTTTGTCGTAATCATCTATTACCCACCATAGCCAGAATGCGGATATTGCCAGTAGCCCAGCTAATACCTTAGTTAGCGTATTCATGCTGGATATGTCTTATGGGTTAATTGGAAATGAGGACCATCTTTAAATGTTTTCCAGTTACCGCCCCATTCGATATCGACGCCTAACTCTTTCGCTGCCTGCATCATGGCATCAGCTACTTTTTTAAAGTATGACCAATCGTTCCAGGGGATCTGATTATTTACCAGTGGAGCACAATCAACAGCATGACCAGTTAAGTGACGACTATTCATCGTTTGGCTTTTGCCACTTGCAACCAATTGTCGTTGTCGGGCTTCATTGCGCTTACCTTCAATCACCATAAAATCAATATCGGTAATTTCTAATGCTCGATGTACTACCTTAACCAAATCAGGATGAACGCCACGGAGGTTTTCTTCGCTACGTCTGCTTAATCTAAACTTACTCACTTTTCACCCCCGCTCTGCCTTTAATAATTTTACTTAACGCATCAACACCGACATACCCAATAAATACGCTAGCTAGATATGCCAACTCGTGATTAATGCCAAGAAGAGTTAATAGGTCTTTTACAAACCAAGCGAAGAATGCGCACATTAATCCGTCAATAAGAGTCTTACCCCATCCACCGCCATTGTATCGACCCCGAAGAACTGCCATCGAGCCAGCTAGAATTGCACTAATGCCCTGCTCTTTATTCATAACGATGAGGTTAAGCATTTGAGCCCATAAATCGGGGTTTTCTTTCATATGATTCATACTCACCCCCTATCTGGAGGAATTAGTTAATAGAACGCCGACTCACAGCTCTTGTGTGAATGTGAGGTGTTGTGATTGATTCTGTGGTCGGCATATACGAAAAAAGACCGCCTAAGCGATCTTCTGAATGAGTTGTTCGGAATAACCGAACATGTGAAATAGCGTTATCGGAATTCCGGCATCGGAACAATATCAATAACTTAAAGCATGCTACCTTCATCAATGAAGGTAACACCCTCGAATTCGGGGGAATTAAAACGAAACGGGATTAATTGTTTCTTACAACGGTCTGTCGCCAAACAAGTGCCGTTAAAATTAACAATTAACCCCGCCAAAAAGCACGGATGACAAGTGTGCTTTGTTATTTCTTTCTTGGTACATAGCAATAGAAAGGGACACCAGATATCCGTCGACCAAAACATCATCTGGTGTCCCTAATCACACAACTCTCCAAAATGAAGAGGGTGTATTTAGTCAAAAGATCAACTGTAATGTGGTGTTGCGGATTTTCTTTTGTCTAAATTAGGCTGCCACACCAAGCCACTAGACAGGTAGTAACTATTGCCTGCGAGCGGGTGGCGTGGTCTTCAAGCCCCATAAGGGTACATCGAAAGCCCCAAACGTATCGCAAACCAGATTTCTCCATTCTGCGTAGAGGTTATGAGGGGCTCTGTTTCGGTAACAAAAAACCCCGCCGAAGCGAGGTTCTATTAATTAAGCATAATCCCTTGCCGGGGATAACGCTCAGATCGGAGATGTCAGGACCTCACGACCGTACTTACTTAACACACTGGTAGAATGATGATTAAAGTATAACCAACCATTACAAACTATATCGACCTCTCAGCCGATGCGGTTGGAGTTCCAGTCCAAATAGACTAAGTGACCAACTAGGCGGGATCGATAACAAGTGCCGCCTCTTTTACCTTGTTACCTGCTCTTTGCTTTAACGACCGAGCATAACATAAACAGTATACTATTTAGGCGCGGAATGCAATAGATTTCTCCTATTAATAAATTAAATAGAAAATATTGCTACTTAACTTCACTAATCATGGGATGAATGGCATCTTCAATCATAGTGCATGCCCACCTAACGCGACGTTTGGCAGAGTCTAGGTCTATACCTGTCTTCCTTGATAGCTCCTCTAAAATGTTTTGCGGGCTTTTGCATTGCTTATAGCGTTTAATAATTACATCACGAAGCGGATTACTTATTGGTAAAATTTCGTTAATACACTTTTCAACAAATTCGGCGTCATCTTTTTCTTTGGCGAGGCGAAGAGCGCCGAGTGTTGATTTGTTTGGTGCAATAATTTCTTTTACCTTAGCGATTAGCTCACTGCCTGTATATCCCATCTTTCTACAGCTATCAAAAGTGGCACGGATCAAAGTGGCTGAGCCGTCATCCCATTCATCCCTTGTCATTAATCGACCAATAACATTTATGTTTAGACCATCAGGCGAATCATCTCCTTGGTAGTTTCTACCCCATATGGTTAGCATGTATCTAGTCCATGGCCTTTCTGACTGACTTAGCTTTGGGAGTGACCCAAAAAGCTTTTTCCTCATTTCCTTTTCAGTTCTGAAGTAAGCTATTTGTTCAAATGAAGCCTTTCTCATCTCGCCTCCGGTAATACTGTGTGATGACCATCGCCACTTACTGAGTAGACAATAGATTTCTTCCTACGCTTTGCATCGCTAGTAACCAATACTGATAAGATGCCCATAGGTAGCTGAACCACGCTAAAGCTTTGCCTTTTTAGTGACTCTCTGGATAACCGTCTTGCCACAGTAATAGCAACTGGTAGGCTTTTGTATTTATCGCTCCTCATCTTTCAGCTCCTTCAACTTTGCTCGATAGTGATCACGTATCCGCTCATAATCCTCGCGCTTCCACTTTGGCAACTCATGAGAACTCATTAGGCGATCGAAACGCTCTTGACCAATTTTCTCTATGAGTCGAGGTGTGTAGTTTTCGATATTCCCCGATAGATGGTTATTACATGGTGCGCATTGTTTATGGACGTTATCTTCATCAAACCTAAGTTCTGGATTAGCACCAGTTGTTCGATAGTGTCCTGCGTGATACTGACCTTCATGAAATCGACCACACGAGATGCAAGGCTCATCCTTGTCTCTTTCTCTGATAAATGCGTTGAATGCGGTCTGTGCTTGCTTGGTGAAATATGAGAGGGGTTTTACTGCTAACTTGCGGGCTTTGAGTTTGTCTTTTGCTTTAACTTCCTTTTCTCTTTGCTCCTTTTTACGTTTCGCTAATATTTTTTCTTTTTCCTTATTTATTCGCCTTATTGCCAGTTCTGCTCCGTGTTCTGGACAACACCACCAAATATTACTGTATTTAGGGTGAAACCATTCTCGGCATATTTTACAGCGCCGTCGCCTTAGCTTCTGCATCTCCCCCTCCTTTGATTTTATCCATCACTTCCAAATGAGCGTATTCGTCAGCACACTTGCTACACACGTAAATTTCATCATCTGTTAACGGTCTATTGCATGACATGCAGTTCATTGAACGCCTCGCTTTACCGCACGTTTAGCTTCACGTCTAATGGCAATACCTAATCGCTCTAGCCACTCTCCGTATTTGAGTAGTGCTTCGGTTTCATCACTAATGCGAGGGAATCCATCCATTTCAATATCTACCTCAAACTTTCCAAAGTTATCTCTGGCAATAGATATTTTCTGCTCTAACTTTGTAGTCTCACTATTGTGAGTAACGTTATATTCCTTAAGAAATAGGTTTTCGTTTCTTTCAAACTTAACCAGTTCCATTTTTGTTGACTTGGTTTTCACACTCTCACCCCACTCAATAATGAATCAAACTTCATCAACATCGGATTACCCATGCCTGAGACGTTGGCCTTATCGACAAATTTCATGGGCCGTGCTTTAAACTCTCTCGCCTTTTGTCTAACTACTTTCACCTCAGCTCTATCGTCGGCATATGATTTGATTAGCTGTATCGCGTTATCACAAACAACAAACTTCCTTGCGCTATCTCCATATTTATCTATTGCCCTTATTTTCTTAAGAACTGCTATTGTTTCTCGACATTGATTTATTGTTAAATCTGTCACTGCAAACGCTGTTTTTGTATCAAATACATCTAAGTGCCTAACGGATTTGATAATTGTGATTGCGTTTTCTATTGAAAAGTTATCTCTAGCCATAACTATTCATCCTGTTCCCTTTTCAATTTCATGTACTCGCTATCTTCTGGAGTAGTTAGTATTAAACCGAACTGTGAAGCCCATGCCTCAACTCTCTGCAAGAAGTGATGCATATCCCCTTTATCTAACCTTGAGGTGTGCTTAAGTGTCTCTCGTTGCGTTTTTTCGCCTGTTAACACATCGGTGTATTCAGTTACCTCAAATCCCAAGTAAGTGGCCTTTAAACTTTCCTTCACCCACACTTCAGTGCAGAACTCACGACCAGACTTAATCAAGTAGTCGCTGATTTCTTTGTACCAAACATGGCTTAATGAGTTTTGAGAGAGGCTTCTTTTTGGTTTGTAAGGCTTGATGGTGACACTGAGTTTTGGGTGGGATTTAAGTAGTTCAATTACGTTGTTATCAAATAGATTTTTCGTTGATTCGTGTAGACAGAAGTTCTCCATAATTACCTCGTGCATTCCAATACTCGACTGCTAATTCCATATTTTTAGCAATAGGCCCTCTTGCGCCACAGCGATTACACTGAACAAATGAATTGCTGAATACCTGCATTACTTCAATATTTTCAGATTCGCAATGGTGGCAAGGTTTTAATTCACTCACTGTTAGCCTCCTGATGATATTGCTCAAACCAGAAAACAACTGGTTTATCGACTAATTCAATCATTCCGAAACGTTCTGCTGTTCTGAAATTTACTGAATACAGCCTAGCTCTATCTGCCTGCCGTTTTATTTCGTGTCGAAAATCTTCAATTGAGTATGTTTTTTTGAATAAGTTACATGGAGCACACGCGGGGACAAGATTTTCAGTTGTGTCATTGTTAGCAATAAAATCAGGGCCACGAAGAACCGGCTCTACATGATCTGCATGCCAGCCTTTTTCTGGTAACTCACAACCGCAGTAAGCACATCGACCACCGAACAACATTTTCAATTTTCCGCGTTGTTTTTTAGTCACTGTTAGCTCTCCTGTTCCATGCTGCTATGGCTTTCTGCTTGCTATCATTAAATCCCGTCTCCGCTTCGCATGAATTACACTCTGCCTTGTAGTATGTTTTATCGTCAAATTCTTCATAATCATACGTGCCAACAAAAATCCGGTCACATCCGCAAAACGGGCATTTCTTTAGTTCGCTCATCATTCACCCTCTGGCATTGGTGGGAGTGGCAGGTCTTTGATGTACATCCAGTGGTCGAATGTTTCCAGTGGAGCCGAATCATAGTCGCTGTTATTGTGTGGTATCCATCTAAGTTCTTCGCAGTCAACACCGCATGAAATTAGCTCATATGTTATGTTCTGGATATGTTCGCCATAGACAACAATTACCGCCTCGCCTTCGGTTGGTAATTTGTCCTTCGTCTTAACCCAATTAGTTCCCTGCATTAGAGCCTCCCCACGATCTGTTTGATTCTTGAAATTTAAACCTTTCATCACTCAACACCTCGATTAATTGCTAGCCATAAACTCACACTTGCTAACTCGCATATATGCTTTGCCCCTTGGAAAGCATCTATCCAATTTTCTTCTCAGTGGGGTAACTTTAATTTTAAGAGGGGTTTCTGAAATATTTATGAGTGGGTTGTTTATCCACTGCTGGTTATCAATTAATTTATCGTAATTTTTGTAGCAGTAGTCTAAATCTGGATACGGATAATCTTTGTGAAACAATGTTCCTTTCATCTAAAAATCCTCTTGCGTGTTAACACTCAATTTCTTCATCTGCGTATTCGTTGCTTAGATTGCTTAATACAGCCTGATCTAACCCACCGCGAGCGTTAGTGAAGTAATATGTTTTTTCTGCACCGGGTGCGTGCCGTGATTTCGTGCAAATAATCTCAGTAATTCCTTTTAGTTCTGACTGTGGGTTATATTTTTCATCACGATAAATCATGAAGATAACGTCTGCTTCCTGCTCAATAACGCCTGACTCTCTCAAATCAGCATTAACAGGGCGTTTGTTTGTTCGTTGCTCTAAGTTACGGTTTAACTGGGCAAGTGCGACTACGGGGCACTTAAGCTCTTTCGCGAGGTTTTTTAACCCTGTTGCAATTTCACCTACTGACTGATTCATATTTTCAGGGTTGGTCATTTTCATTTTCTGCAAGTAGTCAACGATAATGACACCTAAACCACCCGTTTTTTTGTGCATTTTCCTAGCGTCAGCGCGTATTTCATGAATACTCATTGATGGTCGGTCATTGATATAAATCGGTGATTCTTGAATGTCAGCAAGCGCATGAGATAACTTAGCCCAAGCCTCGTCCATGTTGATTTTCGATTTATCATCACCGAGTAAGTCTTGCTTGTTAACGCCTGCATGATGAAATGAAATTCGTTCTGATATCTGCCATGACGGCATTTCAAGGCTATAAAAAACAACAGGTTTCTTTTGCTTCAATCCGATTGCTTTTGAAATCGCTGTACTGAACATGGTTTTTCCCATGCCAGGACGACCACCAACAACAATCAAATCGGTATTATTAAACCCACCAAATGCTTTATCGATATCATTTAAACCAAATTGAGTTTTATATTTCCAGATGTCACCGTTGATCATCGATTCAAGAATATTTATCGACTCATTCACACCGTCCATGATGTGCTGTGTTTCAACAACACTACCTGTGTCCATTGATGAGATTGTGGATTGAACCTCACCGACAACATCAACGAGGTTACTAACGTTTGATGAGCTAATCTTCGCAATGCCTTCATTGAGAACAGCAAGCGTTTTGCGTGCTGTGGTTAGATCCTTAATCTTCTGAACATAACCGGGTAACATTTGAATACTAGGTGTATTCTTTGCGCATTCAGCAAGATAACCGAACCCACCCCGCATTTTTACGTTTTCTTGCTGCTCAATCTCACTGTTAAGCAAGATTATATCTATCTTAGAACCACTTCTTACTAGGCTCTTCATGGCTCTAAGGATGAATTTATGATTTGCAGAAGTGAAATCGTCATCAACTAAACTTTCAATGGCTGAGATAGCTATCTCTTCGGTTTCGGATGTGGCACTTAATATTCCACCGATAACCGCCTGCTCTGAGTAATAATCCGTGAATTTATTTTCCATTAAACAATCCCTTTTTTCCGTTCGGTATATTCGCGCTTGGCTTGTTCGTAGGTTTGCGACCATCTTGTCGGCGTTAAGATCCAGTCAAGAGTTAACCACCCCTTGTCTTGCAGACCAGTGAATAAACTTGATTGAGATATCAGCTTGAAGCAGGTGTCCATATGTTTTACTTCACGCCATTGCCCCTTGTTAGTTTTTCCATTCCAGACAGCTTCCAAATCTTTGTAAGCAGGTCTGCGTGATGTCCACTCATGAAAATCAATGGCTCTTTCAGGAACGTATTTATTCCAGATTTTAATTAACTCTTCATGAGGGCAATCGACAGGATTGATACCGTCGCGGCTTTTCCACTTGAGCGCATCTGACAGGTAGCCATCGAAGCGAGTCATTCGACATAAACTCTGCGGTTTTAAATCTTTTCCATTCTTCCAAGTCTTAACAGCCCACTCCATCACAAGTTTAATTTCATCAGGTGTGAAGCATTCGCCTTTTGACTTGATGGTGTTAAGCGCTTTTAGGATGGGTTCCGTAGATTGAAATTTAGAATTGGTTAGCTGATTAAAATAATCGAGAATTTCTAGAGCGATATTTTCCCCAGCGGGGGTAAGGGGGATCTTGTCTTTATTGTCTTTTGTATTATTGTCTTTTGTGTTTGACTGTTTCGGTAAAGTGGTTTTTACCGTTTTAGTAAAGCTATTCTTTACCGTTTCGGTAAAACTTTTACTGTTTCGGTCAATATCAGTTTCCCACTCGGAAATATTTTTATTCATTCCAATTTTTCGACCTTCCTGAATAAAAACTTTCATCCGAACTAATTGATTTTTAGCGGTTGAGCATTTAGTGCTATCAATCTTTGTCATGCTTTCAAGTTGTTCATTTCCAACCCAATCCATTTTTTTATTAAAGCCGTATGTTTTTCTCCATACAGCCATAACCATTAATAATTGGTGCTTGGTTAATCCAGCAAGCATGATTGCATCTAATAACTCATTCGCTATTCTGGTGTAGCCATTATCAAGATCTGCCACGTTAGGCCTCTCTTGCCGTCGTTGATTACCAAAAACTGCATATGCAACGTTATCTCTCATCGCTCTTACCTCCTAGTACCTGTTGACGATGTTCAGTGCGTATTTTTGCATCCTCAAGTATTTCTCTGAGGCACTTAACACCGTCCTGAGTCACCAATCTGTTAAAGCGATTTCTAGCGTTGTTTTTATGCACAGCACTATGATTAAATCTTTGTTTCATGGTATAATTCCCTTATTCCTAAGCTGTATCAGACAAGAGAAACCTAAATTCCCCTTGTCGAAATTACTGGTTATTGATACAGTATATTTGTTAGTTTAAATGGTTAAGTCCATTTGTTGAGAAGCCTCAGTTACCGCTGGGGCTTTTCTTTTAATCTTTCCCTTCCCTTCAAGAGCCTGAATAACCCTTTCTGCATAATCACCTTCAAGAACAACTTTCGTTGGATTCTCACTGATATTTACAGAGTCAGGGGGTAACCCGAACTTACTCACCAACTGGCAAGCTAAATCGAATATTCTGGCTTTATCTCGACTGGATTTTGATGGGTGTATTCCTAGCGCCTTAGCGAGTCCGTTATTACCGACTGAATACATTTGTTGAATGTAAAACGTCATCAATTCGTTTGATGAACACTCTACTTTGATATTTTTTGCACATTCCATTTGTTAAATTCCTTCTTAGATTACTTCCCATATTGGGAACAGCAGTAATGATCCGTGGCTCATTCCATATGAGCGGATTGTTTGCCCCAAGAGTGCCTAGAGCGAGTTAGTGATGTTAAAGAACGAATGATGCTTACTGATAACGTTGCGGATAAAGAATTTCTAATTCAGTTATTTTTCCGCGATAAAAATTTGCTAGTTTTTCTGCTATATCCAAAGATGCTGTCTGAATCCCTCTTTCTAACCTAGAAAGATTTCCAACATCAAAATTTATAGCGCTAGCTACTTCGGATATTGTCAGCTTCTGCTCAAGCCGAACTTTCCTTAATGGTGTTTGCATATCACACTCCTTATTGATGCGCTACACGCATATTAACACATAATAAAATATGCGCAACACGCTTTGTGTTGTGCGCATAAATAAAGTTGAATTAATGTATGAAAATAGGAACAAGAATTCGAGATTTAAGAAAAAAGAAGGGATTAACTATCCTTCAGTTGGCCACCGCAATTAATAGCGATGTGGGTAATATCTCTCGCCTTGAAAGAAATATTCAAGGCTACTCAGAAAATACATTAGTTAAAATAGCTGAAGCTCTCGGAGTGTCAGTAGCTGATTTATTTTCAGAAAATACAACTCAGCCTGATGAAATCGAATATATCGGCGCAGTACCATCAGGAATGGTTCAAGTGCGTGGTGAGGCATTCTTAGGTGTTGATGGTGCCGTTGATATGATCGAGGCTCACAATGGCTGGCTGAAGATATACAGCGACGATAAAGACGCATACGGGCTTAAGGTTAAGGGTGACAGTATGTGGCCACGCATTCAGTCAGGTGAATTTGTTGTGGTTGAGCCAAATACAACAGTCAGATCTGGTGATGAAGTTTTTGTGCGTACGGTTGAAGGTCACAATATGATTAAGATTTTCAGCAAAACTCGTGATGGAGACTATCAGTTTTCCAGTATAAACAACTCACACAAGCCTATAACTTTATCACCAGATCAAGTTGACACCATGCACTATGTGTCAGCCATCGTTAAACCAATTAAATATATAGACGCTTGCGAAAAAACAGGTCGAGCGTTGTTTTAATGGCCTGACGACACGTTTTAGAGTAAATAAATATTAATTAAAATGAGAATATGATATGGGTATGCCTCAGAAAAGAGCTATCGAAAAGCTAGGTTTGATTTTTAATCACATAGATAATCTAACCAAATTAGATCGGTTCACATTTGAGCAAATGTTAAAAGACTCTGAGTATTTAGATGATGAGCCGACAATGTACATGGTTAAAGCCCTTGCGTATGGGGCTTATCAAGATAATAAAAATGCTTTAAAGTACTTCGATATTGCAATGAAGTATGGCGATATTAGCGTTGCTAAAAACTATATAACTTATTTGACAAAAACTTTACAATTCAAATTAAGCTACAAGAAATCAATTGAACTTGCTAATAAATATGATAATCAATACCTCACATTTATGGCAAGGAACATAGCTTATTCCTTTGCCGATATAAAAAATTCCTCACTACTGACAGAAAAACTTGTTAAACTACACGGGAATGTAAATCTAGATCAATACCCATATCTTGATTTTTCTCAACCATTAACTGAGTTAGAGGTTTTTATGAAGTCTGGCAAAATATCAGAGCCGAATGCTAGATGGATCGTTGAAAAAGCTAATGAAGTTGCAGCCAGTAAAAAAATAAGATGTTTATCTAGCGAATTTTATACAAGTTCAGATAATAACGACTTTGCGGTTATTGTTTCAGTTACAACTTCAGATCCTGATGTACTTTCAGATATGGATATAGAAATAGCATGCGCATTAGCTGAAAATAGTGATTTATCAGATAAAAATGTTACAGCATGGTTCCGTAGCGATGAAAGTAAAGAAAACTATGCGGAGCTATTGAGATGAGTGTAACAGCGAAAGATTTTTTGGATTTAGCGAAAAGCAATCTATCAGAAAATAGTAGCGAAATGGAGCATAGAAACTGTATATCAAGAGCATATTATTCACTATATCATGCAACATGTTCATCGCTAATTTACTGTCCACCAACTACCCATCAAGGCGTTATTAATTATTTGTTTAGCCCAGCAGAAAGAAAAAAAGAGCCAGTTGATCAAAAAATATTAATATCTGTTGGTGCTGTTCTTAAGCAACAAATAATAAAAAGACATATGGCTGATTATGAGTTGAATAAACAGGTTTTTAAAAGCGAAGCTGAGTCCAGTGTTATGGCAATTGAAAAGACGATAAAAAAACTTGAAGATTAATTACTAATACTAACTATCAAGCCCTCTCCGCGAGGGCTTTTTTGTGCCCTATCCCCTCCAAAGAAGTGATCTGCATTCCAATCTGAGATTTATTTGAAAATAAATTCCTTTTAAATATCAAAGAAATAAGAAATATTCTTCTCACGCATTTATTTAAATGCAAATATGCGCTTGACGCATTTGCGCATAATGCATATTATTATCTCATCAACGGCAAGGAGCCAAAGGTAAACGGATTTAGTTCTTTAACAATTAGGAAGAAATGATTCAGGCATTCTTGAATCACCACTGAGTGGTTTTTGGTGAGCAATAAATCTCAACCAAAGATCACTTAGGAGGCAAATATGGCAACGATAAAAGTCATTGAAAGAAGTAGTTACTCTCAACGTAGATATGAGCGCAGGGCTGATTTCCTAGCTCGTAAACGTGAAGAGATAAAAACTCCAAGTCGCTCAGTGGAAGAAATTTGGGATTCGATATTTGGCGTTGAGAAGAAAGAACGCCCTGTTCTATCTCTCAAACCAACAAAGCATTATCCAAGTGGAGATAACTGTTGCTTACCTAATGTAGCAGTATTTTCAGGAGTTAAAACAAAACAGCCGAGCAGTGAGTTCGGGGTTACGGCGAGATAAAGCCCACGGATGGGCTTAGTCATGAAAGCCAAGTTTTGTTTTGGTAGCTTCAAGGAATAGCTTGGTAGCAATACTTGCATTAGCAAATGCATAATCAACCATTCTGCTAACAACAGCTTCAGCGCCCTTTTCTTTTACCATATCGAGAAGAGTTTTTTTATATTCATCAGGTAGGTTAACGGCTCTGATCATTGCTTCTAAGTTTTTAATGGTGCTTTCGTGAATTTTTATGTTAACAACGTTTAATTTGTTACCAAGAGTATCGGCATTAGCGCAGTCAACACCATCAGCGGTTAACCCCACTTTGTGAATATTAAAAGAATAGGGCTCATCATCGACAACACCGATTCTCACAGCACCGTCTTGTACTAACCCTCTTTTTTGCAAATAGTCCAACTCTCTTGCTAGTTGGTCTTCTCCGAATTCTTCCAGTAACTCGTTAAATTTATCCTGAGTTATTGGTTTCATTAAGAATTCTCTATTATTTAATGCTTGAATAATCATTTCTTGCCTCTCAGATAGAACGTGCATGTTGTTTTCCTTTTTCATTGGTGGGGGTGAACACATTGTAATCAATTTCTTTGGTGGGGACTAGAGAAACCACTGACGCCCTAAGTGGATAAATAAACGGGCACAGTTAACTAATTACAGTCCATTCTGTGGGCTGTGGTGAGATAGCTTTTTTAGACCAATAAACCAAAGGCGATAAATCGGTCTCGCCATATTTACTAAGCACCGTTTGAATCGGAGGATTTATGTAAGTGTTCAAATCTAAACTGAGAGAAAAATAAATATTATGCCGATCCTATTCATGGCTTGAATAGCGTTAGCCCATGACGATATATGGGCAACTAACCAGAGTTCATTGCTTAGTGGGCTGTGGTGAGTTGATTAATAGGAGTTAATTATGGAAAAAGATATCGAAGAATTCGACGATCATCCAGATGATGATATGCGCCAATATCAGGATTATCCGCATGAATACGACTTTTAACACCAATCAATGGTGCAGTCAGTTCAAAAAATGCAAAGGGTGCAATCTTGATGCTGAGTGCATGGTTAAGCCAGATGAAATGGCTTTAGTTGTAGAAGATGGAAAAATTGTCGATAAATGGGCGGTGAGGACTGCCACTATGATCGAAAGAGAGCTTAAGCGAAAAACGGAAAACTAATAGCTGTTCGTGAGTTAAGTTTCTTGAATGGCTTGGTGATTAATAGATAGGAGATAGAGATGGAAATATGGTTTAAGGAATTTGAGTCACATGGGCGTCAGGTTCTAGTTAAAAAAGCCCACAACGCCGAAGAATCAAAGGTTGGAATTCAATATTGCTGGCCTGAAGAAATATTTGAAGTCGAAGTTGGTCCGTGGATAGCTTATGACGAAGACGATGATGAAAGTTGCGAACAAGCAAATAAAGCTCGCGACGAACTATTTGAAGCTACCAATCAAGAAGTTGTAGATAACGCAGTTAGTGAAATAATTCAAATGCTTAAACTGGGTGATTAGCATCGCACTTGGTTAATAACGGAGGGAGTATGACATGCCAATGTTCAAGGTAGCTTGCAAATGGAATGGCGAGCCTTGGGAAAAGGATATTGAAGCAGAAGATGAAGGTGATTGTGCAGAGCATATTTATTTATGGGCAGTAATTGGAGCTAAGGCAAACATCACGGAATTAGATATCAAAGAAATACCTCAGCAGTAACCCACCGTACCAACACCAGATAACCACCCTATCGCTCACCTAGCGAGGTAAAAATGAAAACTAACTATTACAGCGCTATGCGTGATTGCATGGCGGTGCGTATCACTACGCCTCAAGCACGTAAAAATAAACACACGCCATCGTGGTTATTCACTTTAGCTGTGGTCATTGTGACAACCATTGGCGTAATACCGACATTTGTAAGCTGAGGTGATTATGAAAAAAATATCCTTCAGCTACTCGAACGGAACTCGGGTAATTCACGATAAAACAGTCATGGAATTTGACGATAGTAGCAAGCTTAGCATTGAGACAGGAAGTTTCGCTGAGCTGGCTAAATTAACGGAAATCGACCCAGTGGAAGCCCTGCAATGGATTATGCAGTTCGACAAGGAAGAGATTGACAGGATTGTCAATGAAGCAAGCAAGAATGCCCCTATTTCTAAGCTGGCTCTGCTAAGGAGGGTTGCGTGACTCAGGTTCTAGATATGTGTTGTGGCAGTCGCATGTTCTGGTTTGACAAGGAAGATAATCGAGCAATTTACAGCGACATCCGCGCAGAGAAGCATATTTTATGTGATGGCAGGAAGCTAAATATCACTCCAAACATTATCGCTGATTTTAAAAACCTCCCCTTTCCTGACGGTTCATTTTATCAAGTTATATTCGACCCACCTCATTTAATCAGGGTTGGCCACAACGGATGGATGTTTAAAAAGTATGGGAGATTAAATAAAGAGTCATGGAAAGACGATTTATCAAAAGGATTTAGTGAAGCATTTAGAGTGCTCAAGCCAAACGGAACATTGGCATTCAAGTGGAATGAAACGCAAATACCTACCAAGCAAGTTTTAGCGCTAACCGACCAAAAACCAACAATAGTACAGCGTGTCGGTAAGAACGATAAAACGCATTGGGTGCTGTTTATTAAGGAGGAGTTATGAGCAACTCAAAGCAATGGTTAGAAGAATTACGCAGGAAGCGTAAAGAATCGCAGGAACGCGAACGCAATGAATTTATGTATCAAACGGAAGTGTTAGGACGACAAGGACTGTCATTGCCAATGAAGGACTTTCAGGGAGATTTTCAATGAACGTTTCTAACTCATACCCTACCGATAAATACCCTCAATTAACATCTCCATCATTAGCAAAAAACAGAGAGGAAGCTCTGTCTCAGGCTATTGCAATGATTGAGGGTCATTTGCCGAATACGAGCGTAAAGGAAAGAGAAAAGCGACTTGCAATGGAACTGCTACACATGAACTTGGACGCATCGAAAAATCACCCTCCTATCCCTCCGCATATTCAAGCGTTACGTGATGCAGAAAGGAGCTCTGCACCGAGCAATAAATTTGAAGTCGATTACTACGGAAGCGATCGGCGTCAAGGTCAGTATCTTGGAGATTAACATGACTGCTGTATATAAAGCGATTAGCAATGTAGCCAAGGAAATGGCTGAAACAGGAATAAAGAAAGGAAGTAAAAATCAACAGCAAGGGTTTATGTTCAGAGGGATTGACGCTGTATATAACGCTCTTGCACCAGCTTTAGTTAAGCATGGATTGCTTATTCTTCCACGGATCATTGAACGCACAGTCACAGAAAGACAAACGCAAAGAGGTGGCCAATTATTCTACGTTGTTGTTAAGGCTGAGTTTGATTTTGTCGCCACGGAAGATGGCAGTAAGCACACGGTAGTAACTTATGGCGAAGCTATGGATAGCGGAGATAAAGCCACAAATAAAGCCATGTCGATTGCATATAAATACGCGGCATTTCAAGCGTTCTGTATTCCAACAGAAGAAACAGCAATTGATGCAGATGCGGAAATTCATAACGTAGCGCCACGGACGGCAGAGCAGGTGTTAGCTGATTACACTAACTTCCTTGGCACAGCAACAAATCAGTCACAAATCATGGATGAGTACAAAAAAGCATGGAATGCATTGGCTGGTACTGAATCACAAAAGGAATGTGAGCGTTTAACAGGAATTCGGATTAAAGAACTTAAGGAAGCTGCATAATGGCAAGTAAAGGCGTGAATAAATGTATTCTCATTGGTCACTTAGGGCAGGATCCAGAAATCCGCTATATGCCGAGTGGTGGTGCAGTAGCAAATCTCACACTGGCCACATCGGAATCGTGGCGTGATAAACAAACCGGTGAGATGAAAGAAAAAACCGAGTGGCATCGAGTATGCATCTTCGGCAAATTAGCAGAAATCGCAGGTGAATACCTAAGAAAAGGAAGTCAGGTATACATCGAGGGCTCTCTGCAAACCAGAAAATGGCAAGACCAAAGCGGGCAAGATCGATACACAACAGAAGTCGTTGTGAATGTCGGCGGTTCTATGCAGATGTTAGGCGGTAACAGTGGTAATACGGCAGGAAGCCAGAAGCCACAACAGAATCAAGGATGGGGTCAGCCACAGCAACCGCAACAGCCTAAACAACAAACTCCACAATACCCTGAGCCACCAATAGATTTTTCAGATGATATTCCGTTCGCTCCTATCGGACTCCCCTACCCACGCCACGCTATTTATGTGATTTAACCAAAGGATATAACCATTACTCAGTGCAAGGATGCAAACAGGAGATAGATATGATTGAGCTACAAAAGCAATTTCAACCCAAAGCGAGAAATATATGCTCGGCTTGCGGAGAAGATGTCGGGGTATCAAAGCTAGTTGTGGTAGGTAATATCAATATTTGCTTTGACTGCTCAGATTTAGCAAAGCAATTAGCAGATGAAAAACGCAAGGAAATAGCAGAAAAGGAAATCAAAGAAATTATTCGATTGATTGAAGGGTATGCGGTAAAAACTGACATTACAGATATTGCCAGCCTGCTTTATCACGCTGGATATAGAAAGGTGGAGTGATGGATAAATTAGCCGATGCTCGTGCTGTATTCGAGAAACTATATAAAGAACAAACCGTATTTATTGAAAATACTCATGGATATGATAGTCAGAAATTCGCTTTATGGGCTGGATTCCAATTGGGATGGCAAGCATCACGCGAGAGTTTAGAAATTGAATTGCCAGAGCCGTTTATTGCAAATGAAAATTGCGAAACTTGGTGTTATGACGAAGATTTAGTTAATCAGGTATTAATTAGCAACGGAGTGAAAATAAAAAATGAATGATGAAATCTTGGAGTTAGCGATTGATTTAAAAAATAAAGCTAAGGTATTAAGCGTTGGGCATGAACGATCATATGTTAATTTAAATACGCTAATAAAAATTTGCGAATATATCGAACACATTAACAATCTACAGCCTGTCGCTTGGATGTACCCTGTGTTTCATGATGAGAAAATGCAATTCACTACTGATGCAGTTACATCTGAAAATATAGATATTCATTTTCAATCTCATGGCTCACCATTTAAAGTAACCCCGCTATATAAATTAGATTAAACAACCATGCAAATAATCGGATATGTATTACTCATGCTAATACAGGGTTCTGCACATTCATAGGAAATAAAAATGATATATTTAAGTTTGTTCAACGGAATATCCGCTGGGCGATTGGCGCTGTCTCGCGCTGGAATTAAGTTTGATAAATATTACATAGCCGAAATAGATAAATTCGCCAATAAAGTATCTGAGTTTCATTATCCAGACAATATCCAATTAGGTGACGTTAATAATTGGCGTGAGTGGGATATTGACTGGTCAAGTGTAGGTTTAGTTACTGCGGGATTTCCATGTCAGTCATGGAGTTTGGCTGGTAAGCAATTAGGAGATAAGGATGAGCGTGGTAAATTATTCTGGACGACATTAGAGATAATGAACCATGTATTGGAAAATAATCCAGATGCTAAATTCATGCTCGAAAATGTAAAAATGAAAAAGGAGTTTGAGGAATATATAACACTGCATACGGAACGCGCATTAGGTTATGTAAATAAAACTCTTATTAATAGTTCGTTATTATCAGCACAAAATAGACAGCGTTACTACTGGACTAATTTTGAAGTTAGCCAGCCAGAAGATAAAGGCATTTTTCTGAAAGATATTATCGAGAATATTAACTCAAGTAATAGGCCATATGAAAAAAGAAATAATATTAACTCACGTCAATCAGAATTAATGCATATCGGAAATGCTGTTGATATAAAAGGTAATGAAACGATATTGAGAGTTTATTCTACTGACGGAAAATCGCCTACATTATCAACATGTCAGGGGGGGCATCGGCAACCCAAAATAGCATTGGATTGCAATAATTACAGGAAATTAACAGCGACTGAATTTGCCCGCCTACAAACGTTTCCCGATGGTTGGTGTGAAAACATAGTCTCAAATTCACAGTCATATAAATGCTATGGAAACGCTTGGACTGTAGATGTTATCGCTCACATATTTAAATGCGCATATAGAGAAAATAAACATGAAGCTATTCGTCCTACTGTTAATTATGAACAATCATGCAGTGCCAATATCTGAGAATTTATACACGCAATCGGAATGCAATAAACGTGCTGAATATTTAATGTCAGTGAGGAATGTTGAAGTTGTTTGTGGAGAAATATACAGATGAGTGAAGTTAAATCATTAGCAGATGGCTATAATTTAAATAACGAAACATGGAATAACTTTATTGAGCGGCTTAAATATCACAATCAAGGCGATGGAGTTAATTATCATGCAACTGCTTACCCTATCTTTACAGTAAGAGAAAAAATAACTGTCACTGGTAGTGAAGATGATAATGTAGGTATTTGCTGTGAAGGTGAATACTATGATGATGTTAATGATGCTTTTAATTGGCTAGAGATGGATGAGGCAAATACACTAAAGGCTCAATCAGAAGACGGTGCTGGATTCTCATGGGATAATTTAAGCGACTACGACAAAGCAAATACAATCATAGATATTGTTGATGACGCATATATTTACTACTGGAAATGGGATTACAGAACAGTAAATTCCCACCTAACCAAAGAAGCCGCAGAGCGATTTATTAAGCGCAAACAACACGACTACGGCAAGTTATCAATATATGTTGAATCTGCTTATTGGTGTTGGGAATTGCGAACAATAATTGATGCAATGATGGATGGAAGAATTAAATACGTTGGTGATGAGAATGAAAAAGTATGACTTGATATTGTGCGATCCACCTTGGTCTTACAATAACAAAGTTTCAAATGGCGCAGCAGATAATCATTACAATACCACAGATTTATATTCCCTCTCTCGATTACCAATAGAAAAACATACCTCTAAAAATGCCGTGCTGTTTATGTGGTACACAGGGAACTTTGCACTCGAAGCAATTAAATTAGCCGAGTCATGGGATTTTAAAGTTAAAAATATGTTCGGGTTCGCATGGGTTAAATTAAATAAAAATGCAGGAGATAGAATAAATAAAAAACCGCCAGAGGATTTCTTTGACTTCATGGAAATATTAAACAACGAAACAAAGATTAATTGCGGTAATTACACTCGTCAAAATGTCGAAATGTGTTTAATAGCTACAAGAGGAAATGGATTACCTCGTCAATCTGCAAGCGTGAGACAGGTTATTTACTCATGCTTAGGTGAACACAGCGAAAAGCCAAAAGAGGTACATCATCGTTTGGAGGAATTATACGGAGATGTTCCTCGACTCGAATTATTTGCAAGAGAGAAATATGGTGATTGGGATGTCTATGGCGACCAAGCGGAAGAAAGCATTCAATTAATATAAAGGAAGAGAAATATAAATAGGAGATATAATAAATGAAGCGAATAACATTATTAGAATGGAATAATAGATATTTTGCCAAACCAAAAACACCACGAACTTTATATAGATATATTAGCGAAGGTAGATTATACCCTGCCCCCGAAAAAGTTGGTGGAAGTTATGAAATCGAACCTTGGGCAATTCTAACAAATGATAAACTAGTAAAGGATCCGCAGTCTTTAATGGAGAGAATTAATGGGCAGAAACAGAAGTGCAAAGAACAAGGGGCTACCGCCTAACTTGTATTTGCGTAAAGGGATTTACTATTACAGGGATGTAAGAACTAAAAAGGAATTTTCTGTTGGCTCAAATAAATCATTAGCAATAACTGAAGCAATTCAAGCTAACTTAGCTATTTATAAACCCAAGGAGTCTTTAGTTGACAGAATTAACAATGTTCATTGTGTGACACTGCATGAGTGGCTTGATATTTATAGAAAAAAAATAGATAGCAGGGAACTAAAAGAGAAAACAATTTATGATTATGAATCAAGAATAAAGTTAATTAAATTGCACTTTGATGATTGTCCAGTTGAGAATGTAACGCCAAGAGATATTGCTACATTTATTTCAGAGTACCCAAAAAAGTCAATGGCAAAATTACTAAGATCCACCATGCTAGATGCCTTTAATGAAGCTATTGCGGATGGTGTAGTAAAGGAAAATCCCGTTGCCGTAACAAAGCCGCCAAAGACAAGTGTTCAGCGGTCAAGGTTATCACTAGAAGAGTTTAAATATGCCTTAAAACACGCAAATGACAAATATAGGTATATGTTCCTATTGGCGATACTTACAGCTCAACGCATTAGCGATGTTATCAACATGAAATGGGATGATATAAAAAATGATAGGCTGTATGTCACCCAATTAAAAACAGGCTCTAAAGTAGCAATACCTCTCTCATTAAGACTTGAGTCTATTGGTTATTCTATTAAAGATGTTTTAAATCTCATGAATAGGAGCTCAGATAAAATCTGTGGCAACACCACCGCAAAAACATTGAGAGGTAAATTTATCGAAGCGCTACCTAAACATATAGAAAATAAACCAACATTTCACGAAATTAGAAGTTTATCTGCGAGATTATATGAAGAAGAAAAGAGTGCTGAGTTTGCAAAGAAAATACTTGGACACAAATCTATGAGAATGACGGATAAATATCTTGATGATAGAGGTAATGGTTATGTTGAGTTGTGAGTTAATAGTGAGTGATAATGAGGGTCTCCATTTATCATATTGATATTTAATAAAAAAAACACATCCCACTATAATCCAATAAGCAGGTTTCATAAATACCTTAGCTAAATACACCCCTGAGATATTTATCAAAATAGAGATAAAAAAACGGGAAGTTTGAAAGACTCCCCGTTTTATCGTCTTATTTAACCATCTCTTTATAGAGGATTAAATATCTGTATAGAATTTATTTTAATACTTTGTAGATAACGGTTTTATTTCCAACCACGTCACCTGTAACTTGTTCAGCAATTTTATCAAAATCATCAATATTGCTTACAATCACAGGACTTATCATCGATTTAGCATTAGCGTTCAGATATTCAAGATCTAATTCTAAGATAGGTTGACCGACTTTAACGTCCGCACCTTCTTCAACTAAACGCTTAAAGCCTTTACCGCCTAACGCAACAGTATCAATCCCCATATGAACGATGATTTCAACACCATTATCGGTTTCAATACAAAATGCATGGTTAGTATCAAAAATCTTAACAACCGAGCCTGTTGCAGGTGCCATTACAATATTAGAGGTTGGTTTAATCGCAAGCCCATCCCCTACAACACCACTTGAGAAAGCTTCATCAGGCACATCTTTTAATGCTACAACTTCACCATCAAAAGGCGCAATCATTTCAAGTAATACTTTTGCATTAGCATTAGCTTGTTTTATAGGTGTTTTTTCAGTAGACACGGTTGAAGTAGATGTACCTTCATAAGCGGCAACTGGGCCTTGTGTTAATACATCGCGCATTGCGTTAGCCACAAGTTCTGCACGCGTACCCACAATCACTTGAACACTTTGTTTATTTAAACGAATAACACCTGATGCACCTAAACGTTTTGCATATGCATCATTAACTACAGAAGAATCTTTTACATTGAGACGTAGGCGAGTAATACAAGCATCGATACCCGTTAAATTATCAGAGCCACCAATTGCGGCAATATATTGACGAGCTTCTTGCTGAATGCCTTCTTTGCTATTTGCAGGGGCTGTTGTGATATCTTCATTATAACCATCTGCGGTTTCATCATCAGACACTTCATCTTCGCGGCCTGGTGTTTTTAGATTGAATTTCGTGATAGTGAAACGGAAAATACCGTAGTAAATGAAGAAGAACACAATACCTTGGACAATCAACATGTACCAGTGTACAGCAAGTGGGTTACGAGATGATAAGAACATATCCACTAAGCCTGCACTAAAGCCAAACCCTGAAATCCACTCCATACTTGCAGCAATATAAACAGAAATTGCCATTAAGAATGCGTGAATAACATAAAGCACGGGTGCAACAAACATAAATGAGAATTCAAGCGGTTCAGTGATACCTGTGAAGAATGCAGCAAATGCACCCGCCATCATAATACCAGCAACTTTTGCTTTATTTTCTTTACGTGCACAGTGATAAATCGCCAGTGCAGCACCGGGTAGACCAAACATCATGACAGGGAAGAAACCAGCTTGATAACGACCAGTTACACCGACTGTCGCTAAACCAGCATCAATAGATTTCTGACCAGCAAGGAAATTAGGAATATCATTAATACCCGCAACGTCAAACCAGAATACAGAGTTCAATGCGTGATGTAGACCAACAGGAATTAATAAACGGTTAAAGAATGCGTAAATACCAGCACCTAATGCCCCCATATCTTTAATACTTTCACCGAAGCTGACTAATCCGCCATAAATAACAGGCCAGATATACATCAAAATAAAGGCAACGATGATCATGAGGAATGACGCTAAAATAGGAACTAAACGTCGACCACTAAAGAATGAAAGTGCAAGAGGCAATTCTACTTGGCTAAAACGGTTATAAAGTTCCGCTGAAAGCACACCCACTAAAATCCCCACAAATTGGTTCTCTATTTTACCAAATGCGGCAGGTACAGCCTCTAATGGAATTCCCTTGATCATAGACACAGCAGCTGGCGAACAAAGTGTTGTGACCACCAAGAAACTCACAAAACCCGTTAGAGCAGCAGCACCGTCTTTGTCTTTTGACATGCCATAAGCAACACCAATGGCAAATAAGACTGACATGTTTTCGATGATAGCAGCACCAGATTTGATAAGTAAGGCAGCAAGCGCGTTATCGCTACCCCAGCCTACTGGATCAATCCAGTAGCCAATCCCCATCAGAATTGCAGCTGCAGGTAATGTAGCAACAGGCACCATTAGTGCCCGTCCTATCTTCTGCAGATAACTTAAAATATTCACAAACTCCCCCTTGGATAGCCCCTATACGGGATCTTATTCATACTCATTCATATTTTATAAAAAAATTGATGAGCTAATTATTTAATTCCATTTTCAGTCTAAAAAAATTATTTCGTATCGCAAATTAATTAGTCATAATTTGTGATTGAAGTCACCAATACCGTATATTTTTTAGCTGAAATGCTGGCTAAGTCAGAAAGCTTATTTTATGATTAAAAATATCTTTTGGCGGGACAATTGAGTCATCGACTAAAAATGAAAAGAAATTCGTGTTATAGATGAGCCACTGATAATCACACAATGAAATAACATGTTCCTGAATTATCAGATTTGTCTTTTTTCTAAGAGGTTACTATGAGGTTAATCCCCCTATCCACGGCAAAACAAGTTGGTAAGTGGTCTGCAAATTACATCGTTGAAAAGATCAACGCATTTAATCCAACCGCAGATCGCCCTTTCGTGCTTGGTTTACCAACTGGTGGCACGCCATTGGCGACATATAAAGAGTTAATTGAATTGCACCGTGCTGGAAAAGTCAGTTTTCAACACGTTGTGACATTCAATATGGATGAATATGTTGGTATTCCATCAGACCATTCACAAAGTTATCGTACATTTATGTATGAAAACTTCTTTAATCATATTGATATTAAAGATGAAAATATCAATTTATTAAACGGCAACGCAGAAGATCCACAAGCAGAGTGTGCACGTTATGAGGCTAAAATAAAGTCTTATGGCAAAATCAATCTGTTTATGGGCGGTGTAGGTAACGACGGTCACATTGCATTTAATGAACCTGCGTCATCACTCTCTTCACGCACTCGTATGAAAACGCTCACCGAAGACACCCGTTTAGCCAATTCACGTTTCTTCGACAATAATGTTAATCATGTTCCTAAATACGCACTAACTGTCGGTGTAGGTACATTATTAGACGCTGAAGAATTAATGATTTTGGCAACAGGTTTTAATAAAGCGCAGGCTGTACATGCCGCCACCGAAGGTGCAGTTAACCATTTATGGACAATTTCCTGTGTCCAGCTTCATCCAAAAGCAATTATAGTGTGTGATGATCCTGCAACAATGGAATTACGAGTTAAAACATTGCGTTATTTCCAACAAATTGAAGCGCAAGAGTGTCAAAAATACCAAGACTAAGTTTAGTAAAATAAGTACCTACTGATTAAGTAGTGGAAAAGGCTAAGCTCTCTTACTTATCAGCCAGAATTTACTGGCTGATATCGGCTTTTTTAGATTGACTTCCCTTATCAGGAGACAAAGGTATGTTTGCCTTAACAAATGCTGTTATTTATACAGGTTACGACCGTTTAGAAAATCACGCCATTATTATTAACGGCTCCCGTATTGAGCAGGTTTGCCCACAGGATCAACTGCCAAAAGATATCACTGTTCGTGATATGAAAGGTGCAATTGTCTCTCCCGGTTTTATCGATTTACAAGTTAATGGCTGTGGTGGCGTGCAATTTAATGACACACCAGAAAATGTCACCGTTGAAACGCTAGAAATCATGCAAAAAGCAAATGAGCGTTTAGGCTGTACCAGTTATTTACCAACACTAATTACCTGTTCTGATGAATTGATGAAGATAGGCATCGAAGCAACTCGCGCCTACATGAAAAAACATGAAAACAAAGTGCTGGGATTACACTTAGAAGGCCCTTACATCAATGTGATTAAAAAAGGGACACATGATCCGCAATTTATTCGTCAACCAAGTGCTCAGATGATTAGCTATTTGTGCGATAACGCTGATGTCATCGCTAAAATCACCCTTGCACCAGAAATGGTTGATGAAAAGTATGTTCGTCAATTAATCAAAGCAGGTATCATTGTTTCGGCAGGCCATTCCAATTCGACTTATGAAGAAGCTCGTAAAGGATTCCGTAATGGAATTTCATTATCGACCCATCTTTATAATGCAATGCCTTATATTACAGGCAGAGGTCCTGGCCTTGTTGGCGCTATTTATGATACACCTGAGGTTTATGCAGGTATTATTGCTGATGGTATGCATGTTTCATGGGCTAATATTCGCAATAGTAAACGTTTAAAAGGCGATAAATTACTATTAGTCACAGATGCAACTGCGCCTGCGGGGCTTGATCCTAATAAAAATGAGATGGATAGCTTCGTTTTTGCAGGAAAAACCATATATTATCGTAATGGATTGTGTGTCGATGCTGATGGCACATTAAGTGGATCATCACTTACCATGATTGGCGCGATTAAAAATAGCGTGATTCATGTAGGTATTCCATTAGATGAAACATTACGAATGGCTACACTTTATCCCGCTCGTGCGATTGGGATAGAAAAAGAACTCGGTACAATTGAAGCAGGAAAAATTGCTAATCTCGCTTCTTTTGACAAGGACTTCAACCTTTGCACAACATTTGTCAATGGTATTGAAATAACTGATAACTAATGGATGTATATGCTGATGAGTCATAACAACACTGAAACGCAAATTGGCAATATCGATCTTGTTAAACAACTTAACAGTGCGATTGTGTATCGACTGATTGATCAACACGGGCCCATTTCCCGTATCCAAATAGCCGAACAAAGCCAACTAGCACCTGCCAGTGTGACTAAAATTACTCGTCAGTTGCTTGAACGTGGACTGATTAAAGAAGTTGACCAACAAGCATCAACAGGTGGACGCCGTGCGATTTCCATCATTGTTGAACACCGTAATTTTAATACCGTCAGTGTGCGACTAGGACGCAATGATGCGACTGTCGCACTCTATGATCTGAGTGGTAAAGTCATTATTGAGCAACACTATCCCATAGAACAGAGCACACAAAATGAAGTTGAAGCTCTACTTATTAATGCAATTGATGATTTTATTAAACAAAATCAACGTCGTATTCGTGAGCTGATTTCAATTTCTGTGATCTTACCCGGTCTTGTTGATCCCAATAAAGGCGTTGTTCGCTATATGCCTCATATGAAAGTGGATAATTGGGCTTTAGTAAACAGTCTTGAAAAACGCTTTAGCCTTCCATGTTATGCTGGTCATGATATTCGAAGCCTCGCATTAGCTGAAAACTATTTTGGTGCCACCAGAGATTGTGAAGATTCGCTATTAGTGCGGATTCACCGTGGTGCGGGTGCCGGGGTTATTATTAATAATAAAATTCTCCTCAATCAGCGCGGTAACCTTGGGGAAATTGGCCATATTCAAATAGACCCTCTAGGCGAGCGTTGTCATTGTGGTAATTTTGGCTGTTTAGAAACAATTGCATCCAATACAGCAATTGAAGCCAAAGTACGCTATCAATTAGAGCAAGGCTACCCAAGTCAATATTTATCATCGACACAATGTCAAATCCAAGATATCTGTCATGCGGCAGTTAACAACGATCCATTAGCGGTGGAAACAATTAAACAAGTTGGCCTACATTTGGGTAAAGCCATTGCGATCGCAATTAACTTATTTAACCCACAAAAAGTTGTCTTAGCGGGTGAATTAACCGAAGCTGCTGAAATTTTGCTACCGTCCATTCAAAGTTGTATTAATACGCAAGTCTTAAAAGAATTTAGAGAAGAGCTTCCTGTAGTCACATCAGAGCTTGATCATCGTTCTGCAATAGGGGCTTTTGCATTAACTAAACGAGCAATGCTTAACGGAGAATTGCTTCAACAGCTATTAGAAAAGTAAGTTATTGCTGATAAATTATACTTTTTGAGTTAAATACATACTTTTTCTTAGTTAAATAGAAAAATGAGTCTAAATTTCAAACAGTAATAGATTAAGAAAAAGAAATGTTACGTGATTTTCTCACTACATTTCTTTTTTTATACCTTTTTATCTCTATATTTTAATAGTGTTTATTCATCTCCTCTCTTCTTACTGCTTTGTTTTTTCTTTTTATTCACACTTTACACTCTCTTATTTTTGAGTATATTTTTTATCAACAAGGTTGTTTTTTGGATCTTTTTTCGACAAAATGATTAACCATCGAGCAAACGGACACGTTTCTCGAAAATTAATGCAAAAAGCAGTTGACGGATTTGTCTGTAATACGCATAATGCGCCCCGCAACGCCGACGAAGGTTATGCAAAAAAAAGATGGCTATGTAGCTCAGCTGGTTAGAGCACAACACTCATAATGTTGGGGTCACAGGTTCGAATCCCGTCATAGCCACCATCTTTTTTGCGGGAGTGGCGAAATTGGTAGACGCACCAGATTTAGGTTCTGGCGCCGCAAGGTGTGCGAGTTCAAGTCTCGCCTCCCGCACCATTTTAACCTCGTCAAGAATTTATCAGTTGGGATATCGCCAAGCGGTAAGGCACCAGGTTTTGATCCTGGCATTCCCAGGTTCGAATCCTGGTATCCCAGCCATATTTCTGATAAATTAGTGTGTTGACAATTGAATTAGCGGATGGGATATCGCCAAGCGGTAAGGCACCAGGTTTTGATCCTGGCATTCCCAGGTTCGAATCCTGGTATCCCAGCCATCTTTCGCTAGATTCATATGGCTATGTAGCTCAGCTGGTTAGAGCACAACACTCATAATGTTGGGGTCACAGGTTCGAATCCCGTCATAGCCACCATTTTTTGGGATATCGCCAAGCGGTAAGGCACCAGGTTTTGATCCTGGCATTCCCAGGTTCGAATCCTGGTATCCCAGCCATATTTTGAAAGAGAGACTCGCAAAGCGAGTCTTTTTTTCTCCAAGTTGTTGCGGGAGTGGCGAAATTGGTAGACGCACCAGATTTAGGTTCTGGCGCCGCAAGGTGTGCGAGTTCAAGTCTCGCCTCCCGCACCATTGATTATTAACGTGTTTATCACGAAATCAACGATTAAGACTCGCAATAGCGGGTCTTTTTTGTTTCTGCGATCCTATTTTCCCCAAACACAATTTCTCCCTTTTGTACTTCTCTTTACTTTCCTGCATTCAAAACGATTTTTTTAATTCCATCTTTATTTTTCCAAGTCTTTTTGATCTCTCTGTACATATATTTACTCAAATACTATACTCCCCTATAGTATATTTAAGGATTATATATGCCACACTCACCAGCAGAAAAAAAAGCCGCGTTAACTCGCGTGAGAAAAATCAAAGGGCAACTTCTTGCATTAGAAACTGCTCTTGAAAATGAAAATGAATGCGGTCAGGTATTACAACAAATTGCCGCCATTCGGGGCGCTATCAATGGCCTAATGGCAGGTGTACTCGAAAGTCATTTACGTGAAGGTCTAATGGATGCTGTCGCTTCTCCTGAAGATCAAAAAAATTCCGTTGATGATGCCATTTCACTTATCCGCACTTACCTGCGTTAATAACAAAAAAAGGATACACCATGAAATCTCGTGCTGCGGTCGCATTTGGACCAGGAGAGCCTTTAAAAATTGTTGAAGTTGATGTTATGCCACCAAAAGCTGGCGAAGTGCTGATTAAAATTAGCCACACTGGCGTTTGCCATACAGATGCCTTTACGCTCTCAGGTGATGATCCTGAAGGCGTCTTCCCAGCAATTCTTGGTCATGAAGGCGCAGGCGTTGTTGTCGAAGTAGGTGAAGGCGTCACTAGCGTAAAACCTGGCGATCATGTTATTCCACTGTACACAGCAGAATGCGGTGAATGCCTATTTTGTAAATCAGGCAAAACAAACTTATGTGTTGCAGTCAGAGCAACACAAGGAAAAGGCTTAATGCCTGATGGAACAACACGCTTTTCCTATAATGGACAACCTATTTATCACTATATGGGATGTTCTACCTTTAGTGAATACAGCGTTGTTGCTGAAGTTTCACTAGCAAAAATTAATCCTGAAGCTAATCACGAAGAAGTCTGTTTATTAGGATGTGGTGTAACAACAGGTATTGGTGCAGTTCACAATACGGCAAAAGTACAAGAAGGTGATTCAGTCGCTGTCTTTGGTTTAGGTGGTATTGGTCTTGCTGTTCTGCAAGGTGCAAGACAAGCCAAAGCGGGCCGTATTTTTGCCATTGATACTAATCCTGAGAAATTTGCATTGGCACGTCAATTTGGTGCGACAGATTGTCTGAATCCTAATGATTACGATAAACCTATCCAGCAAGTCCTTGTCGAAATGACCCAATGGGGTGTTGATCATACTTTTGAATGTATCGGAAACGTCAATGTGATGAGAGCTGCATTAGAAAGTGCGCATCGTGGTTGGGGTCAATCAGTCATCATTGGTGTGGCAGGTGCAGGACAAGAGATCTCAACACGTCCTTTCCAATTGGTGACGGGTCGTTCGTGGAAAGGTACTGCTTTTGGTGGTGTAAAAGGCCGTAGTCAATTACCCGGCATGGTTGAAGATGCAATGAAAGGTAATATCGAACTTAAACCTTTTGTTACCCACAAACTGCCATTAGAAAAAATTAATGAAGCTTTTGATTTAATGCACGAAGGTAAATCAATCCGCACTGTTATTCATTTCGATTAATCATCCTCAAACCTATGTCTCATAGGTTTGTGTTTGTTTTTTAAAGGAGTCAAAATGGAAAGGATTGAACGTCACGCCTGTTTTGGTGGTTGGCAAGAAGTTTATCAACATACATCAAAGGCGTTAAATTGTGAGATGAAATTTGCCATCTATCTTCCTCCGATGGAAGAAGGGCAAAAATACCCTGTTTTATATTGGTTATCAGGTTTAACTTGTAATGAACAAAATTTTATTACTAAAGCTGGTGCTCAACAATTTGCAGCACAACATAGCATTATTTTAGTTGTGCCAGATACCAGTCCTCGTGGTGAAAATGTCGCTGATGATAGTGCTTATGATCTAGGGCAAGGTGCAGGCTTTTATCTTAATGCCACCCAATCGCCTTGGAATGAACATTACAAGATGTATGACTATATTGTTGATGAGCTACCGACACTGATTGAAACACACTTTCCTGTCACGGATAAACGCGCAATTAGCGGTCATTCAATGGGAGGACATGGCGCCTTAACGATTGCCTTACGAAATTCAGCCCGCTATCGCAGCGTGTCGGCATTTTCTCCTATAGTGTCACCCTCTATTGTTCCTTGGGGTAAAAAGGCGTTTAGCGCTTATTTAGGGAATGATGTGGCACAGTGGAAACAATATGATGCGGTTGAATTAATTAACCAAGCAGAAAGTGTATTACCTATGCGTGTTGATGTCGGGCTTGATGATCCGTTCTATCAAGAACAGCTTAAACCTGAATTATATGCGCAAGTTTGTGACAAAAAACAGTTCCCTTATCAATTGAATTTACATCAAGGGTACGATCACAGTTACTATTTTGTGGCAAGTTTTATTGGCGAACATATTGCCTTTCATGCAAAGCACTTAAACGCTTAGCGATAATGCGATGATCTCTTTAGGGAGAACATCGCATTACTTTATTACTTAAATCACTTAATGCCTAATGCATAACGTAGCGCCGCTTCTTTAGCCTTACCTGCATGTTGAGCTGCTAAAAGACCGATATTTCTAACAACTTTTAATCCCGGTAATTGGTGACTAAAGGCGTGATAAAAAACATCCATTCCCGCTTGCATCACTAAGTTATCAGGCATACGTCGACGCTGATATTTCTTCAATAACGCCATTGAATCCCAAGGTTCAAAATGTTTTTTGGCATCAGCCACTAAGCCTAAGAAACAATCCACATCACGGTAACCTAAATTGACGCCCTGCCCCGCTAAAGGATTGATGGTATGAGCCGCATCTCCCAACAAAATAATCCCTTTATCAACATAACGACTTGCATGTTGACGCGTTAATGGGAATGAACCGGCTGCAATAGGTGTCGCTTTACCTAATCGCTCAGGAAAAGCATGTTGAATTTCTTTTTCTAACTGCATCATCGACATGTTTTGCAGTTTTCTAATTCGATCAGGCGAGTCATACCAAACCAAACAAGCCCAGTTATCAAAAAGCGGTAAATAAGCACGAGGCCCAGAAGGGTAAAAACGTTGCCATGTTCCCTTTTCTGGTGGTAATTCTGTTTTTACTGTAATCAACATACAAGATTGGCGATATTGCCAGCCATTGCTACCAATACCTGCAAATTGGCGTACTTGAGAATTCGCACCATCGGCACCCACCACTAAATTTGTGGTCACTTCACTGCCATCAGAAAGTGTTACTTTCCATTTATCATCTAAATAGGTCATTTTGCTTAGACTGTTTGGGCATAATAAAGTGATATTGCTATAACGTTCAGCTTCTTGCCAAAGCGCTAATTGCAAAATACGGTTTTCAACCATATACCCCAATTCGGGCAACCCTAAGCTTTTTGCATCAAAAACAACATGAGCGTTTTCTTCTTCCCATGTTTCAAGAGTAAGATAAGGTGCAGAACGCATAGCCAAAACATGTTGCCATGCACCTAGTTGTTTTAATAGACTAACGGACGCACAGCTAATCGCAGAAATACGGATATCAGGATGAGATGACGCATCAAAAGGTGCTGGAGACTGTCGTTCAATCATTGCGACACGCAATCCTTCTTGCGCCAGTCCAATTGCAACAGCAGCGCCAATCATCCCGCCACCCGCGATGATTGCATCAAAATCGTTTTTTACATTACTCATCATTGTTATGCCATAACTCATTACTTTAAATAATAGGTAAGCGCTGTTTCAGTTTATTTTGATTAAACTAAACGCCATAAAGAATTAGCGCCGACTTACTCTAGTCACTGACCACACAAATGACTACAATAACCGCCTTATTGGCTTATTACACGCAACGTTTTCCAGTGATTAGCTATTGTCTCACTGAAAATACCGGATTTACACAATGTCGACGATAAAAAAACTGTACATTAAAACTTGGGGCTGTCAGATGAATGAGTACGATTCATCCAAAATGGCAGACCTACTCGAAAGCACCCACGGTTATCAGTTAACCGATGTCGCCGAAGATGCGGACATTCTACTGCTAAATACCTGTTCTATCCGTGAGAAAGCACAAGAAAAAGTCTTTCATCAGTTAGGACGTTGGAAATATTTTAAAGATAATAAACCCGATATTATCATTGGCGTTGGCGGTTGTGTTGCCTCTCAAGAAGGTGAATACATTCGTCAACGTGCGCAGTGTGTCGATATTATCTTCGGACCACAAACCTTACACCGCTTACCTGAAATGATTAATCAGGTTAAAGGTACTAAAAGCCCAGTTGTCGATATCAGCTTCCCTGAAATCGAAAAATTTGACCGTCTGCCAGAGCCTCGTGCAGAAGGCCCTTCAGCTTTCGTTTCCATCATGGAAGGCTGTAATAAATACTGCTCTTTCTGCGTTGTACCTTACACTCGCGGTGAAGAAGTCAGCCGCCCTTGTGATGATGTGCTATTTGAAATCGCACAATTAGCAGCTCAAGGTGTACGTGAAGTTAACTTATTAGGCCAAAACGTTAACGCCTATCGTGGCGCTACTTTCGATGGCCAAATTTGTAGCTTTGCTGAATTAATTCGCTTAGTGGCAGCAATTGATGGTATTGACCGCATTCGTTTTACCACTAGCCACCCTATCGAATTTACTGACGATATCGTTGCTGTTTATGAAGATACGCCAGAATTAGTCAGTTATTTACATTTGCCTGTACAAAGTGGTTCTGACCGCATTCTAACATTAATGAAGCGTAACCATACGGCACTTGAATATAAAAGCATCATTCGCAAATTACGCAAAGCACGTCCTGGTATTCTGATCAGTTCAGATTTTATCATCGGTTTCCCAGGTGAAACACAAGACGACTTTGAAAAAACGATGCAATTAATTGCAGATGTTAATTTTGATATGAGCTTTAGTTTCATCTATTCCGCACGTCCAGGTACGCCAGCGGCTGACTTACCTGATGACGTTAGCGAAGATGAAAAGAAACAGCGTTTATATCTGCTACAACAACGTATCAATCAACAAGCCATGAACTTTAGCCGAGCTATGCTAAACAGTGTGCAACGTATTCTTGTTGAAGGCCCTTCACGTAAAAATGTGATGGAGCTTTCTGGTCGTACTGAAAATAACCGAGTGGTTAACTTTGAAGGTACACCGGATATGATTGGTAAGTTCGTTGATGTTGAGATTGTGGACGTTTATGCCAACTCCCTACGTGGTAAAGTGGTTAGAACGGAAGATCAAATGGATTTACGCATCCATGAATCACCAGAATCCGTCATTGCACGTACTCGTAAAGAAGATGAATTAGGGGTAGGTGTTTACCAACCTTAATTAATCAGATTTAACAAAAGGATAATCAGTGACAGTAATAGCACATGCACAAGTAGCGACCCAAGAAATTTTCTTAGAGCCAGCTGACAATGCCCGTTTAATGAGCCTATGTGGTCCATTTGACGATAATATTAAGCAACTTGAGCGCCGTTTAGGTATCGAGATTAATCATCGTGATAACCGTTTTAAACTCACGGGTAAATCATTATGTGTCAATGCAGCAGCAGGAATTTTACGTCGCCTGTATGTGGAAACCTCGCCAATTAAAGGCGTGATCCCCGATATCGACCCTGAACAAATTCACCTTGCAATCAAAGAAAGCCGTGTGCTTGAGCAAAGTGATGAGCATGTTCCTGAATTTGGGAAATCAACCAATATTCGGACTAAACGAGGTGTGATAAAACCTCGCACACCGAATCAGGCACAATATATTGCCAATATTCAAACCCATGATATTACATTTGGTATTGGGCCTGCTGGTACAGGGAAGACATATCTGGCTGTTGCTGCCGCTGTTGATGCTCTTGAACGCCAAGAAGTGCGTCGTATTTTGTTAACACGCCCTGCGGTTGAAGCTGGTGAAAAACTGGGTTTTTTACCTGGCGACCTTAGTCAAAAAGTCGATCCTTATTTACGACCGCTTTATGATGCGTTATTTGAGATGTTGGGTTTTGAAAAAGTTGAGAAACTAATAGAGCGTAATGTTATTGAAGTCGCTCCTCTCGCTTATATGCGTGGGCGTACACTCAATGATGCCTTTATTATTCTTGATGAAAGCCAAAACACCACCATTGAACAAATGAAAATGTTCTTAACGCGTATTGGTTTTAACTCTAAAGCCGTTGTCACTGGGGATATTACTCAGATTGACCTGCCAAGAGGCAATAAATCGGGCTTACGTCATGCCATCGAAGTTTTATCCGATGTGAATGACTTAAGTTTTAACTTTTTCCACAGTGAAGACGTTGTTCGCCACCCTGTGGTTGCCAAAATTGTTATCGCCTATGAAGCTTGGGAAACTGAAGACCAAAAACGTCGCCAAGCTATCAAAGCAGAAAAAGAGAAGCTTCAGAGAGAAAATCATGAGTGAAGTTATCCTTGATTTACAAGTTGCAAGTGAAAATACGCAAGGGCTTCCGAGTGAAGCCCAATTTATGACATGGCTTGAAGCGGTATTACCACAGTTTCAACCAGTCAGTGAAGTCACCATCCGCATTGTTGATGAAGCAGAAAGTCATGAGCTTAATCTCACTTATCGCGGTAAAGATAGACCCACTAACGTGCTTTCTTTTCCTTTTGAAGCACCACCTGAAATTGAACTGCCTCTATTAGGTGATTTGATTATTTGCCGACAAGTGGTAGAAAAAGAAGCCGTTGAACAGAGTAAGACTGTCGAAGAACATTGGGCACACATGGTTATTCATGGTTGTCTGCATCTTTTAGGTTATGATCATATTGAAGATGATGAAGCCGAAGAAATGGAAGGTTTAGAGACAGAAATCTTACAAAATTTAGGTTATGCAGATCCCTATTTAATTGAAAAAGAGTAACAGTTCTCTTATTTTTATGATAAATACTATATCTAATTAACCATTCAATGAGGAAAAATAGTTAAAACGCCATGAGCGACGACCAATCTTCGAGTAACGATAACCCTGGTCCTAAGAAAGGGTTTCTCACACTGCTTAATCAGTGGTTCCACGGTGAACCTAAAAACCGTGATGATCTGATGGAGCTTATCCGCGATTCTGAACAGAAAGAATTAATTGATCCTGATACCCGCGACATGCTTGAAGGGGTAATGGATATTGCTGAACAGCGTGTTCGGGATATTATGATCCCACGCTCCCAAATCGTTACACTAAAACGTAATCAAACTCTTGATGAATGTTTAGATGTAATTATTGATTCGGCACATTCCCGTTTCCCAGTCATCAGCGAAGACAAAGATCATATTGAAGGCTTATTAATGGCTAAAGATTTACTGCCATTTATGCGTACTGACGCAGAGCCATTTAGTATGGATAAAGTCTTACGTTCAGCGGTTGTTGTACCTGAAAGTAAACGGGTCGATCGCCTATTAAAAGAATTCCGCTCACAACGCTATCATATGGCAATTGTGATTGATGAATTTGGAGGTGTATCAGGGCTTGTCACAATTGAAGATATTCTAGAACTTATCGTAGGCGAAATTGAAGATGAGTATGACGATGAGGATGATATTGATATTCGTCCACTGAGTCGCCACGCTTACTCAGTTCGAGCTTTAACCCAGATAGAAGATTTCAATGAAGCGTTCGGTACACATTTCAGCGATGAAGAAGTTGATACTATTGGCGGTTTAGTTATGCAAGCCTTTGGTCACCTTCCTGCTCGTGGTGAAACTATTACCATTGATAATTACCAATTTAAAGTTGTTATGGCAGATAGCCGTAAGATCATTCAGGTTTATGTGCATATCCCAGATGATGCGCCCATTCCTGAACTAGGTAATGATGCATAGGATCTAAATGAATAAGACCTCTTTCTTAAACCGCCAGTGGGTTCGCGCCCTTCTGGCGGTTTTTTTCGGTGCCATTGGCACATTAGCATTTTCCCCATTTGATTTTTGGCCAGCAGCCTTAATTTCACTGCTGGGCCTATTACTGATAATCACGCAACGTACAACTCGACAAGGTGCATTTCTTGGTTTTGCTTGGGGATTTGGGTTATTTGGTAGCGGTGTAAATTGGGTTTACGTCAGTATCGCTGATTTTGGTGGTATGCCATTTGCGATAAATATCTTTTTAGTGATTTTATTAGCACTCTATTTATCACTCTACACACTGTTATTTGCAGGATCACTGAATAAGTTTTTTCCAAAACCAACACTCTGGCGTTTTGTATTTGCAGCCCCCGCACTATGGCAAATTACCGAATTTTTAAGAGGTTGGGTATTATCAGGCTTTCCATGGTTACAGTTTGGTTATAGCCAGATTGATGGCCCATTAAAAGGTATTGCACCTATTTTTGGTGTCACCATGATAACGCTGCTTTTAACCGTTATTAGTGGATTAATTGCATTTACAATCTATCGTAAATCAATTTACAGCCTTGTAGTTGCGTTGCTTTTATTAGTATTACCTATTAGCTTTAAGTCCTATCAGTGGTATCAGCCTTTACCTGATGAAACGCAAGAAATTGCATTAATCCAAGGTAATATCGCACAATCTTTAAAATGGGAACCGGGTACATTAGAGAGCACACTAAAAACCTATCTCACCTTAAGTCGCCCTTTTATTGGTAATGCAAATCTCATTATTTGGCCTGAATCTGCGATCCCTGATATTGAAATTCAACAACAAAGCTTTTTAGCAGAATTAGATAAGCAATTAAGAGAGCAAGATACCCATTTAATGACAGGAATTATTGATGCTCGACCAACATTAGAAGGTTATCGTTTCTACAATAGTGTCATCACATTAGGTGAACACTATGCTTATCAATACCCAGCAACAGATCGCTATAACAAACATCACCTTGTTCCTTTTGGTGAATATGTACCATTAGAATCACTATTACGCCCACTGGCACCTTTCTTTAATTTACCGATGTCATCATTAAGCCAAGGTGAATATGTACAACCTCAGCTTACTGTTAATGATGCCAAAATAACCGCAGCTATTTGCTACGAAATTATTTTAGGTGAGCAAGTTCGCGCTAATTTCAAACCTGATACACGGTTCTTATTAACGATTTCTAATGATGCGTGGTTTGGTAATTCAATCGGCCCTTGGCAGCATTTTCAAATGGCGAGAATGCGTTCTCTTGAGTTAGGAAGACCATTATTACGCTCGACGAATAACGGTATTACAGCCTTTATTGCAGCCAACGGTGATGTAATTTCTCAACTTCCTCAATTTGAAGAAGGCGCTTTAGCGGAAAAAATGACACCAACAACTGGGTTAACCCCTTATTACAAATGGGGCAATACACCATTGTGGATATTGGTTGGATTATTTTTTACCATCGCCTTTATTAAACGCCGTAATTAAAATGAATAAAGCCCAACCCTATTAAGTTAATATTAATTAGGTTGGGCTTTTTCTAATAAGAGAGCTTTTTTATGGAAAATTATCCTGAACATATTCTTGATGTCATTTGGCAAAGAGCTAAAGAAATATCAGCAGATAATGAAACAAAGGGCTTTCGTACGGATAAAGAAAATAAATGGCTCCAACGCCAAATGTTCAATCAGCAACAACATGAATTTGGCTGGGTATTATCAAAACAACCAGAGTCAATTAGCCAACTTATTGAAGATAAAACCATTGTACCTGTGCATTGGAAAACAGCGGTTACCGATCAACAAAAACAAGAGGCCGAGTCTAAACGCGTTAATGTCACTCCACTTGAACCACCAGCTCTATCCCAATTAATTCAGTCATCTGTAAATATTCAATCTTATTGGCAATATGCACATAAAATTTCCAGCGATAACGAAGAAAAAGGTTTTCGTAAAGATCATTACGGTTATGTTATTCAGCAAAATGCGTTTGGGGATAAACAGCATCAATATGGCTGGACATTAGCTCAATTAACCCCTACTAATAAAAATAATCAAACCGTTATTCCTATTAATATAGTGCCAATACATATTAATACTGCAAAACGCATTGCCGATGAAAAGACATTAATTGCCCAGAATACCGAAGAAGCAAAAATTGAACGCAGACGTAAAAATATTATTTATGAAATAATCTATTTTATTGTCAGCTTACCCGGTACCTTTTTTTCTTTACTAAAATTCTGATAGCTGATTTAGATAGAAGCCCACCATAAACGTAGTTTTAATCCCCACGAAGATGACCAACCACTAGTAAAGCCTACCATCTCCCCTTTATAAACAATAACAAATGAAGGTGTTGCACTAATTTCCCACTGCTGAGAAATATCGCCTCGACTATCATTTATTACAGGAAAGACCAGTTCTTTAGACTGAATACCACGTACGAGTTTTGCATTATCACCAGAACGGATCGCAACTGATGTCACATTATACCCATCTTGCGCTAACGAATTTACAGCGGGTGTTGTTAGTTTACAAACACCACACCATGTTGCCCAAAAATAGATTAATAAGGGTTTTTCAGCACTCAATTCTGTTAATGAAACAACTTTATTATCAACAGTATAAAGTTCAGGTAAATTCGTCAAAGAAGGTGGCGTAGGTTGTCGCCACCAATCCATCGCGAAAGAGGCTATACCGAAAATGACCACCAGAACAATAAGTTCTTTACTCCACTTTCGTAAGCGACTACGCATTATTTTTTCACTTTAGCCAGTTGCTCTTTCACAATCACTTCTAGCTGAGCATAATCAACGGCGCCTGGGATAACCATATCGCCAACAACAGTTGCAGGCGTACCTTGAATACCTAATTTACGAGAAAGATCTAGGTTATTTTGTAACGCTTTTAAGCTGTCATCCGTTAATTTTACTTTGCTTGTATTGGTTGTTTTCATTGCATCATCAATACTTGCATTATCTAGCATTGTTTTCTTCTGCATTAAACGTTGGTGTAACGCTAAGAACGCTTTTGGATCTTCTTTCCATACAGAAAGCACAGCTTGGGAAGCTTTGGCCGAACTTTCGCCTTTAAATGGTAATGGTTTAATTACCACAGCTACTTCTGGATAATCTTTTGTGATTTGTTCTAATAATGGATCGAAACGTTTGCAGTATGGGCAGTTATAATCAGTAAAAGAAACTAACACTAACTTCGCGTCTTTTGCACCAATACGAGGGCTTGCTGCATCGTTATATAATGCGTCGTGTTCTGCCTTTAATGCAGTACGAAATTGTGCTTGTTGCTCATCGGCTTTTTGTGCTTGTAATGCAGTGATTGCTTCTTCCAGAATTTCTGGGTTTTTGATTAATGTATCACGAACCAGCGCGCGAACTTCTTTTTCCTGATCAGCACTTAATGCTGCGGCTTGCACATTTGCACCAAAAAGTAATGACGAAATAACCAGTGCAGAAAGTGTTTTTTTCATTATTGGGCTCCTTTAGCCTCTGAAAGAACAGTCAATGTTGAATCTTTATTTAAAAGAGGGGGTAGAACCACGCCATTTTTATGGCAAGGTCCATAAACTTGGTTAAAAGGTACAGCAACTTGACCACGTTGTTTTAAAAACTGAGTGATCTTATCAGAGGGTTTAGTCCAATCCCCTCTTAATGCAACAACATCAGGTGCTGACAGTGCAGCCTGAATATCTTCTCGCAATAATACATTGTATTTGTTTGCTTTGCAGGTCACACACCAATCTGCCGTGACATCAACAAACACACGTTTATTATCAGCCAAGGCTTGATGTATTGCTTCTTCAGATAAAGGTTGCCAATTTACCGTGTCTTGACCTGCAAGTGTATGGCTTTCTGGTTGAGCAACAAATAAATAAGTGCTTCCCGCCAAAAATAAGGCAATTACAGTAGAAATAAGAGCCATTTTTTTGCCATAGTGCCGTGTAATTGCGAGTAATAAAAGCAAAGTAATAACAATAAAAATGCCAGCAACAATTGCTATCCCAAAATGAGGAATTAAAAGTGTAATAAGCCAAATGCTAGACAACAGCATCATAAAACCTAAAACAACTCTTAGGCGATTCATCCATTTACCGGGTTTTGGTAGCACTTTTGCAACAGATGGAAATATTGCCACTAAGATCCAAGGCAAACTCATTCCTATCCCTAATGCAGTAAAAATAAGCCATAACTCACTTAACGGAGCAATCAAAGCATAAGCGACTGCGGTACCTAAAAATGGTGCAGAACAAGGGGTAGCAAGTAAAGTAGCAAAAGCACCTTCCCAAAAATGACGACTATATCCCTGCCCACCTGCCGTTGCCATTTTAGTATTCATATTGCTACTTAGACGTAACTCAAATAGACCAAATAAATTAGCGGTAAAAATAGCCGTCACTAACACCATAAATCCAATAAACCAAGGGCTTTGAAACTGTATTCCCCAACCTAAGGCTTCTTGGCTATAGCGTAAACCCGTCATAAATAGAGCTAATGCCCAAAAAGAAACTAAAATACCTAAAACAGACACCGAAAATTGCTTACGAATAACCCCTTTATCACGATTTTCAAGGTGTAAAATCGAACCCAACTTCATCGCGAGTACAGGTAGTACACAAGGCATTAAATTTAAGATCAATCCACCTAATAGCGCAAAAGCTAGAATACTCCATAATCCAACACTTGAATGAGATGGAGGAGCAATACCTGTTTTCCCCAGTCCTATTGTGTCATTAACTTGACGAGAGAAATCTTGGTCAGTAATAACAAATGAGAGTGTTTTACCCGAAATATCACCCGCAGCATCACCCCAGTCATCAGTTACATCAACAGTGACAAATAAATTATTATCTTTATGATTTAAATGCGGAATTCCATAAAGCATACCTTCGGGAGGATCGAGATAAATATTAGGTTTAACCCACGAACCTTGCTTTTTTTGTAAAGAGATAGTGAGCTGGCTATCGTTATAATCAGAAGAAACCGAGGAGATAAGTCCTGTGCCAACTGGGATTTTTGCCATCGCCTGACTATATTGCCATTCAAAATCAGCAGGTGCTGGCTCTGTAAGATCCAAGTCTAAAGTGTAGTCAGTCAAAATACAGACATTACTGCATGTTGATAACGTTAAAACGCCTGTTAAACGATCCGCATCAACAGAGGTTAATTCAATCGGAAAAACAACTTGTTTGTCATAGCCTTGAGTGTGAATACCTGCGACATCAAAAGCAGAAGGTGACGGCCAATGCCATACCATTGCACTCACATCTTGTGACCAATTAACTTCAGGTGCAACACCACCTTCTCCTGGTGAGCGCCAGTAAGTTTTCCATCCAGACTCAAGTTGCACTTCAAGTAACATTTTCACATCGCCCGTTGGTGACTTTTGTGCTGTCGCCCTAACTTGTGCGTGAGAATTATCAGGCATGGTTAACCAACCTGTATCTGCTGCTTGAGATGTAGATAACGTAAATAGCGTTAATACCAACGCCATAACAAAAGAACGAAACATAACAACTCCCTAAAAATTCCTACAACGCTACACACAAAGCTACGCCCAAAGATAGACGTGCAATTTTTTAGCTAAAAGGAAATTTCTAATCCCTCAAAATACAATAATGAAGGTGAAGTCTTATTGGAGGAGGTGGATGATGGTGTTTTTTCTGGCTACGCTGACGCGAAACATAGATAGCGGCCATACTTAACAGTAATAGTACAGCCCACGAATGGAAAAAAGGCTCTATTGTTAGTGGGGGAACAGATAATAATGATTTAGCGCTTAATTCACAGGTAGAGAGTGAATAAGTATGTTCTGTTGCGCTATTCTCATCAGTAATCGGTGTTGATAGTGGATATTGAGTTTGAGAAACAGCCGTCGCTAAGCGCTCACTAATGACGTGGGCACCTAATGAACGCTGAACAATGCAACACAAGATCAGCAAAACTGTTATCACCACTAGCCAGCGACCTGACCGCCAATTACTCATAGATGTTCCTCATCAATATGACCCGCTATCTTAACGGTAATCCACAGACAAACAACTCCTTAAGACAAACTTTACAAATCCCTACTTATTTTATTTTTACTATTATCTCAATTTTTCATCTTTAACCTTTATTTCCGTAAGGTTTCTACTACAATAATTTTAAATATTGAAAACAACTTCCAAAAAAATAATCAACCACATTTGATTTCATTCTTTTATTGAGAGATACCTCTCGTATTTCACAAATTACACTTCCCAACGGTATGTTATTTGTTCTATCTATTAACATTATCAAAACAAATTAAAACAAAAAAGCAACACAAGGCAAATCACAAATATCATTTATCACCACGACAGGAGTTATTATGCGCATGCGTAAACTAGCATTATCATTAATGATTTTAGGGGCTGCAGGAGCTGTGCAGGCAGAAGAACTCACTGGAACCTTAAAAAAAATCAACGACAACGATATTATTATTGTTGGACATCGGGAATCCTCTGTTCCTTTCTCTTACTATGACAACCAACAAAAAGTGGTTGGCTATTCTCAAGACTATTCCAATCTGATTGTACAAGCAGTAAAAGACAAAATAGGCAAACCTAATCTGCAAGTTCGCCTGATCCCTATTACATCTCAGAATCGCATTCCATTATTACAAAATGGTACATTTGATTTTGAATGTGGCTCAACAACCAATAATGAAGCTCGTCAGCAACAAGCTAGTTTCTCTAATACTATTTTTATCGTAGGTACACGTTTACTGGCGAAAAAAGACGGTGGAATAAAAGACTTCTCTGATCTATCCGGTAAAAATGTAGTCGTAACATCAGGAACAACATCTGAAATGTTACTCAACAAACTTAACGATGAGAAAAAAATGAATATGCGCATTATCAGCGCAAAAGATCATGGTGACTCATTCCGTACACTTGAATCAGGTCGTGCTGTCGCCTTTATGATGGATGATGCATTACTTGCTGGTGAACGCGCTAAAGCGAAAAAACCAGGTCAGTGGGAAATTGTAGGAACCCCACAATCTGAAGAAGCCTATGGTTGTATGTTGCGTAAAGACGATGCTCAATTCAAAGCATTAATCGATGAAACTATCGCTAACGCACAAAAATCAGGCGAAGCAGAAAAATCCTTCAATCGTTGGTTCAATGCCCCTATTCCACCTAAAAACCTTAACCTAGAATTCACTATCTCTGATGAAATGAAAGCCTTATTTGCATCACCAAATGATAAAGCATTGAATTAAAAATACATACGAAGTTGATGCAAACAAATAATTATAAAGTATCTGTTGGACAGACAGATCAGTGAAGTTTGGGGCAGTCGTTCCCTGCCCCTATTTTTCACCGGAGGTGAAATCATGTCGATTGATTGGGATTGGGGGATATTCTTCCAAGAAGCCCCTTTCGGAAACACCACATACTTAGGATGGCTGATTTCAGGCTTCCAAGTCACCATTGCCTTATCTTTATGCGCTTGGGTTATTGCCTTTCTTGTTGGTTCTTTATTCGGAATTTTGCGTACTGTACCTAATCGTTGGCTTTCGAGCTTAGGTACAATTTATGTTGAGTTATTCCGAAACGTACCACTTATTGTTCAATTCTTTACATGGTATTTAGTTATTCCTGAACTATTACCTCAATCTATTGGCGACTGGTTTAAAATGGACTTAGCGCCAAATGTACAGTTTTTTGTCTCTTCAGCACTCTGTTTAGGTTTATTTACTGCAGCACGTATGTGCGAACAAGTCAGAGCTGCAATTAACTCATTACCCCGTGGGCAAAAAGCTGCTGGACTTGCCTTGGGTTTAACCTTACCTCAAACCTATCGTTATGTTTTATTACCCAATGCTTATCGTGTAATTATTCCACCAATGACCTCCGAAATGCTTAATCTCGTAAAAAACTCAGCGATTGCTTCCACTATCGGGTTAATTGATATGGCGGCACAAGCAAACAAGCTACTCGATTATTCAGCGAAAGCGTATGAGTCATTTACAGCAATTACCCTCGCCTATGTTTTTATCAACGTCATCATTATGTTAATCATGAGTTGGCTTGAAAAACGTGTGCGTTTACCTGGCACAACAGGAGGTCAATAATGTACGAATTTGACTGGAGTTCTGTTGTTCCAAGCCTACCATTTTTAGTCGATGGTATGGCAATCACTTTAAAAATCACTATCACCGCTATAGTAGTTGGTATTTTATGGGGAACAGTGCTTGCTGTTATGCGCCTTTCTACGTTTAAACCTATTAGTTGGTTTGCGGCTGCTTACGTTAATACCTTTCGTTCAATCCCATTAGTCATGGTATTACTGTGGTTTTATTTAATTGTGCCTAACATATTACAAAATGTTCTAGGACTTTCACCGAAAAGTGATATCCGTTTAATTTCAGCAATGATAGCGTTCTCATTATTTGAAGCTGCGTACTACTCTGAAATTATAAGGGCAGGTATTCAAAGTGTTAGTAAAGGACAATTCTCTGCCTCACTTGCATTAGGAATGACTAAATCACAAACGATGCGCTTAGTGATTTTACCTCAAGCATTTAGAGCCATGGTTCCACTTTTACTCACTCAAGGAATTGTCTTGTTCCAAGATACGTCCTTAGTTTATGTATTAAGTCTCACTGACTTTTTCAGAACGGCGGCAAATATTGGTGAACGCGATGGCACACAAGTTGAGATGATCCTCTTTGCAGGTTTTGTTTATTTTGTCATTAGCTTCGCAGCTTCAATGTTAGTGAACTTTCTTAAAAAAAGGACTACCTAGATGATTTCCCTAAAAGACGTATCCAAATGGTATGGTCAATTTCAAGTACTGACTGAATGTTCCACTGAAGTTAAAAAGGGGGAAGTTGTTGTTGTCTGTGGGCCTTCTGGTTCAGGTAAATCGACACTGATCAAAACAGTGAATGGTCTAGAACCAATACAGCAAGGTGAGATCCTTGTTAATGAAATCAAAGTAAATGATAAACATACCGATCTTGCTAAATTACGAGCAAAAGTAGGTATGGTATTCCAACATTTTGAACTTTTCCCTCATCTTTCTATTATTGAAAATCTTACACTCGCACAAGTTAAAGTACTTAATAGAGAGAAAGGCGCTGCAAAAGAAAAAGGCTTAAAGTTATTAGAACGCGTAGGTCTATCCAATCATGCGAACAAATACCCAGCTCAACTTTCTGGTGGTCAACAACAGCGTGTCGCCATTGCTCGTGCTTTATGTATGGACCCTATCGCAATGTTATTTGATGAACCTACATCCGCACTTGATCCTGAAATGATTAACGAAGTACTCGATGTAATGGTAGAGCTTGCAAATGAAGGCATGACGATGATGGTAGTAACCCATGAAATGGGTTTTGCTAAAAAAGTTGCTGACCGTATTATCTTTATGGATGAAGGTCGAATTGTGGAAGATAGGCCTAAAAATGACTTTTTTGATAATCCAAAATCAGACAGGGCAAAAGATTTCTTAGCTAAAATCTTGCATTAATACTTTATATCTCCTCTGCTGGCGTGCTTTCTTAGCACGTCAGCCTCAAATAATAATTTTGAAAAACCTCGCAACCAAATATCAAGCAATCTTCTTTTCTCGCAATATCACCAACGTTTTTCTAGAAAATACGCATTTATTCTCTTTTTGTTTTAACTCTTTCCAAGATATCTCGCAATTGTCTTGAAAAAGTTATGCAAACAGTGGCTTTCATTAAGATCAATAGTTGTGGCTATTAGACAAAATCAGCTATGCTATGCAAGTCTTAATTTCATAATAGCGGTTACCCTCCGGTAGCCATTAATTCACCATAGGATTATCGGTGCCATGCAAGAACAATATCGTCCCGAAGATATAGAGCAAACTATCCAGGAACACTGGGAAAAGAACAATACATTTAAAGTGACAGAAGATAATAACAAAGAAAAATATTACTGCCTGTCAATGCTACCTTATCCTTCTGGCCGACTACACATGGGACACGTCCGCAACTACACCATTGGTGACGTGATTTCCCGTTATCAACGTATGCAAGGTAAAAACGTCTTACAACCTATTGGTTGGGATGCGTTTGGTCTACCCGCTGAAGGTGCCGCAGTAAAAAACAACACCGCGCCTGCGCCGTGGACTTACGAAAACATCGATTACATGAAAAACCAGTTAAAGAAACTGGGTTTTGGTTACGATTGGGATCGTGAAGTCACAACATGTACACCAGAATATTATCGTTGGGAACAATGGTTCTTTACTAAGTTATATGAGAAAGGCTTAGTGTATAAAAAGACCTCAGCTGTTAACTGGTGCCCACATGATTTAACCGTATTAGCTAACGAACAAGTTATTGACGGCTGTTGCTGGCGTTGTGATACCCCTGTAGAACGTAAAGAAATTCCACAGTGGTTTATCAAAATTACCGATTACGCAGAAGAGCTGTTAAACGATTTAGATACGTTAGATGAATGGCCTGAACAAGTTAAAACCATGCAACGTAACTGGATCGGTCGTTCAGAAGGCGTCGAAATCACATTTGATGTTGCGGATAGCGACGACAAAATGACGGTTTATACAACACGTCCTGATACCTTTATGGGTGTTACTTATGTGGCCGTTGCAGCAGGTCATCCATTAGCGCAAAAAGCAGCTCAAAACAATCCTGAAGTTCAACACTTTGTTGATGAATGCCGTAACATGAAAATGGCAGAAGCCGATATGGCAACAATGGAGAAAAAAGGGATTGCTACTGGTCTTTATGCCATTCATCCATTAACTAAAGAGAAAGTCGCCATTTGGGTTGCTAACTTTGTATTAATGGAATACGGCACAGGTGCTGTAATGGCGGTTCCAGGTCATGATGAACGTGACTGGGAATTTGCAACTAAATACAATTTACCAATTAAAGCTGTTATTGCAGATGCTGAAGGTAATCAACCTGACTTATCTGAAGGTGCATTAACCGAGAAAAATAGCCTGATCAATTCTGGTGAATTTTCAGGTTTAGATAACCAAGCTGGCTTTAATGCTATTGCAGATAAACTTGCACAAATGGGTGTCGGTGAACGCAAAGTTAACTACCGTTTACGTGACTGGGGTGTTTCTCGTCAACGTTACTGGGGTGCACCAATTCCAATGGCAACCTTAGAAGACGGTACTGTTGTTCCTGTTCCTGAAGATCAACTGCCTGTTATTCTGCCAGAAGATGTAAAAATGGATGGGATCACCAGTCCAATTAAAGCCGATCCTGAATGGGCAAAAACCACCATTAATGGTCAGCCAGCACTGCGTGAAACAGATACTTTTGACACCTTTATGGAATCATCTTGGTATTACGCTCGTTATACCTGCCCTGATTACGATAAAGGCATGTTAGATCCAAAAGCAGCTAACTATTGGTTACCTGTTGACTGGTATATTGGTGGTATTGAACACGCCATCATGCACTTAATGTATTTCCGCTTCTTCCATAAACTGATGCGTGATGCAGGTTTAGTAAACTCTGATGAACCAGCAAAACGTTTACTGTGCCAAGGAATGGTATTAGCTGATGCGTTCTATCACACAGGCGAAGACGGTGCTCGTCATTGGGTATCTCCTGCTGAAGCTATTGTTGAACGTGATGAGAAAAATCGCATCATTAAAGCGACGGACAGTGCTGGTCATGAACTGACTTATGCTGGCATGAGCAAAATGTCTAAATCTAAAAATAACGGTATCGACCCACAAACAATGGTTGAACGTTATGGTGCAGATACCGTCCGTTTATTTATGATGTTTGCAGCTCCACCAGAATTAACACTTGAATGGCAAGAGTCTAGTGTTGAAGGTGCTAACCGTTTCTTACGTCGTTTATGGCGTTTAGTTCATGAGCACACTCAAAAAGGATCGGCACAATCACTTGATCTGTCTGCATTAACAGAAGAACAAAAAGATTTACGCCGTGACTTACATAAAACTATCGCAAAAGTGTCTGATGACGTAGGTCGCCGTTTAGCTTTCAATACCGCGATTGCAGCTATCATGGAGTTAATGAATAAATTAACTCGTGCAAGTCAAGAAACAGAACAAGATCGTGCATTAATGCAAGAAGCATTAGAAGCCATCGTTCGTATGCTTTCTCCAATTATTCCTCACGCTTGTTTTGTAATGTGGCAGGCATTAGGTGGAAAAGAAGACGTTGATGTTGCGCCATGGCCTGTTGCTGATGAAGAAGCCATGATTGATGACACTAAACTGATTATTGTTCAAGTGAATGGTAAAGTCCGTGGTCGTGTCACTGTTCCGGCTAATTCAGAAAAAGAATATGTTCAGGAAATGGCGACAAAAGAGTACAGTGTTGCTAAATACTTGGAAGATGTGACTATTCGTAAAGTCATTTATGTTCCAGGAAAATTACTGAACATCGTTGTTGGCTGATAAGGAGGCCTAGTGCGATATCTATTTTCGCTATTTTTCGGTTTAGCGGTGTTAATCACCGCTGGCTGCGGTTTTCACTTACAAGGGAAAACTCAGGTTCCAGCAGAATTAAAAACGCTTTATCTTAGCTCTGGTGACCCTTATGGCCCATTATCTCGTGTAATGCGCCAACAACTCAGACTTAGTGGTGTTCAGCTTGTTGAAAATCCAACAGCAGATATCCCTATTCTCAAGATTGTGGGCTCGTCAGAGAGTAAAGAGACCGTTTCTGTGTATCAAGACGGTAAATCAGCAGAACGTCAGCTAACATTTGTGCTAGATGCGCAAGTGATTATGCCAGATGGAACGATTTATCCTATTTCATCACAGGTTTCACGACCATTCTTCGATAACCCATTAGAGGCATTAGCAAAAGATGCTGAAAATGACATTATCAAACAAGAAATGCGTGAACAAGCGACAGCAATATTAGTGCGTAAATTATTAGTTGTTCACAATGCTGAACGCCAAAAAGCCGCACAAGCTGAGCAAGCAAAACAGATAATCTCTCCGGCCAAATGATCCGCTTATATCCAGAACAACTGAATGCGCAGCTCCAAGAGGGGCTGCGCCAAAGTTATCTACTCTGGGGCAATGAACCTCTATTGCTCCAAGAGTCTCAAGATGCCATCCAATCTGTTGCTAAAGCCCAAGGGTTTATTGAACACTATCAATTTACTCTTGATAATAATACGGACTGGAATGAAATTTACTCCCTTTGTCAATCGCTAAGCCTTTTTTCTCAAAGACAATCTCTTTTACTGCATTTGCCTGAAAACGGTCCTAATGCAGCTATGTCAGAGAAACTCACAAGGTTATCTCAAGAGTTACATCAAGATTTATTGTTGGTTTTACGTGGCAATAAACTCACCAAGGCTCAAGAAAACAGTGAATGGTTTAAAACATTAAGCCAGAATGGAACGTATGTTTCTTGTCTCACACCTGAACTTGATAAATTGCCTAATTGGGTTGCTCGTCGAGCAAAACAAAAAGGATTAGCGCTGGATGAACAAGGTAACCAACTACTTTGCTACTGCTATGAAGGTAATTTGCTCGCATTGGCACAAGCGATAGAGCGTCTTTCCCTACTTTACCCTGATGGTAAATTGACATTACCTAGAGTAGAAGCAGCCGTTAATGACGCTTCTCATTTTACCCCTTATCACTGGGTTGATGCATTGCTTGCAGGTAAAACACAACGCGCATGGCATATTTTGCAACAACTCAAAAGAGAAGATAGTGAACCTGTTATTTTACTCAGAACGTTGCAACGTGAATTAATGCAATTAATTACGCTACACCGAGAGTCTAAAACAGCTGCTTTAAAAACGATTTTTGATAAACATCGAATTTGGCAAAACCGACGTCCAATTTTTACAGCAGCATTACAACGTTTATCCGAGCATCAACTGCTAACTGCAATACGGTTATTAGCCAGTATCGAAATGACCATTAAACAAGATTATGGTCAAACTGTTTGGCCATCTCTTAGCGCGTTAGGCTTATTGCTTTGTGGGAAAGCATTACCAGAAGGATTTGTAAATCATGCCTAAAAATAATGATCCTACTCCTTTAATTAATCAAGCTATCGCCTTATACGGTGGCACATTTGATCCAATTCATTATGGGCATTTACGTCCAGTTGAAGCACTTTCAGGATTAATTGGCTTAAAAGAAGTGGTATGGCTACCCAATAATATTCCCCCTCATCGCCCACAGCCTGAAGCATCTTCTCAGCAACGTCTGGATATGGTACGTCTTGCTCTTGAGCCATATTCTTCATTTAAAGTGGATACTCGTGAGCTTGAAAAGCTAACACCTTCTTATACGATTGAGACATTAAGAGACTTCAGACAAGAAATTGGTAATAAACAACCTTTAGCATTTATTATTGGTCAGGATTCATTACTTTCAATTAATATGTGGCACCAATGGGAAAAACTATTAGATATATGCCATTTGTTAGTTTGTGCTCGCCCTGGTTATCAAACTCATTTCGAGTCACCTCAAATGCAAGAGTGGCTAAAAAAACATCAAACCAATCAACAAGAAGATATTCATTACCTACCTTCTGGCAAAATTTTTCTGGCAGATACACCTCTTTATAATATTTCAGCAACAGATATTCGTGCTCGCCATAAAGCAGGAATTGATTGTCACGATTTGCTACCCAGTTCTGTTGAAGACTATATTCGCCAGCAACAACTCTATAAATAATTAATTAAGGCTAAAGTTGCTCTCTTAAATAATTAAAAGCGAACGGATAAGGCGAAAAATAGCGTTGATGACTCAAATACTCATCAGGATAAACAGTTAACCAATATTTGAGTAAATCATAAGGTTTAGATAAAGGCACAATACCTTGACGATATTGTAAAATTGTCTGTGCCATTTCTTGTTTTTGTTGTGAATTTAGATTTCGCTTAAAATACCCAGCCATATGCATTAACGCATTAGTTTGCCCTTCTCTATTTGCTGCAACACTGAATGCCTTCATTAGCTTTTCCTGATATTTAGATGCAACTTCTCCAAGGGGAATAGCATCAGAAAAATTAGCAATATCACGCCCCAGTTCTCGATAAGCCACAAGTGAATAAGCCATAATTAAATATTTGTATCGGCTATGAAATTTAACTAAAGCCCCTTTAGTTAATGATTGATAAACCTGTTGTTGATAATCAAACAGTGTGAAAAATTGGGTAAGAAAATGGTCAAGAACAATAGGCTGTAAAAGTTGATCAATATTTATTTGAGGTAAAGCAAAATTCAAGGGTGAGGTAAGTCTGTCTCCTTTTTTTCCAACATAACCATAAAGTGGTAATAGGTTATCTCTATTTTGAGCCTCTATCTGCATAATACCTATCTTTTCCGCCTGAACAGTATCGCAAAGCAATGCTAACTTTTCTTGTAATTGGTGATTGGTGTTACTCATAATTTCTGAAGATATCCCGAGATAATTCACTTTTCTTTCCATTCTTTTTCTCTCCAATTAAAAAGTCTAAGCATTACACGGTATAATCTGACGCAAACAAAGTAAAAACACACCTAATTAGGTGCTTGATGAGCATTGACAGACGATGTTTAGCTGTTATTCTCACCCTCTGTTCCCTTAAGGGAACTGTAAGGTAAAACTGTCGTCTAACTGAAAAGTTCTTATGCGCCTTCTTTTTATTATTGATTATGACGCAGTTAATGGGCATATATGAATTTTTCTAAATCAAACGTCGAAAAACAAAAGAATGAGGTTTATGTTCTTGTTATCGCTAACTGGAATTACTCATCGAGTAAAATAGATTTATTGGTGTAAATTCCTTTAAAATAGCGTTCATGCTCTAAATAAATCGAGGTGCAGTAAAACGACAAGTAAATTGGCCACTAAAAGCAGACAAAAGTCTGTAACTAGTACAAATAAACATAGTTAACAATACTGCAAACTGACGTATAACGAGTATAGTATTTTTCGATTGAATTAACTCATTAGATTAAAGGTGATCCTTTTGCAAGGTTCTGAATTACAACAATTTATTATTGATAAACTTGAAGATTCTAAAGCTCAAGACATCATTGCATTAGATGTCCGTGGAAAATCAAGTGTAACGGATTACATGATTATTTGCACAGGTACATCAAGCAGACATCTTATGTCTGTGGCAGATAATCTCGTTGATGATTGCCGCGAAGCGGGATTACAACCTTTAGGTGTGGAAGGACAAGGTGTTTCTGATTGGATTGTCGTCGATCTTGGTGAAGCCATGGTACACGTAATGCAAGAAGATAGCCGTCGCATGTACGAACTTGAAAAACTCTGGAGCTGAGTTTGAAATTACAGCTCATTGCCGTTGGTACAAAAATGCCGGACTGGATACAGACCGGCTTTATGGATTATCTTAATCGATTTCCCAAAGACATGCCTTTAGAACTTATTGAGATACCCGCAGGTAAACGCGGAAAGAATGCCGATATTAAACGAATTCTCGAAAAAGAAGGCGAACAAATGTTAGCGGCTGTTGGTAAAGGGAATCGTATTGTCACTCTTGATATTCCTGGCGCTCGCTGGGATACGCCAAAACTTGCGGAACAACTTGATCGATGGAAGCTTGATGGTAGAAATGTCAGCTTATTAATTGGTGGTCCTGAAGGGTTAGCACCTGCTTGTAAAGCTGCAGCTGAACAAAGTTGGTCTTTATCTCCTTTAACAATGCCACACCCCCTTGTTCGTGTCGTAGTTGCAGAAAGTCTTTATCGAGCATGGAGTATTACGACAAACCATCCTTATCATCGTGAATAATCAATAGAATTGGCGGGTCAGTAAGTGAAGTCAAATGGGATGAAGAGAAAAAAACGTACCCCGTTTCGAGATTATACTGCGGAATCAAAATTGTTTATCCGCCGTGTGATCGTCGCATTTTCAGTAATTATTATATTAAGTGGTGTTTTGGTTTTTAACCTCAATCACTTACAAATCGCTCGCCATGACGATTATCAAACACGTTCAAATGATAACCGAATTAAACTTGTCCCAATTGCACCTAGTCGTGGCATTATTTACGATCGCAAAGGTATCCCTCTTGCGCTCAACCGTACTATCTACCAGTTAGAAGTCGTACCTGAAAAGGTAACAAACTTACAAGAAACGCTTGAAAGTTTGAGAGAAGTTGTTGACTTAACTGATGAAGATATCGCCGCTTTTGAAAAAGAGCGTAAGCGCTCTCGTCGATTTAGCTCTATTCCCTTAAAAACTACACTTAGCCAAGTGCAAGTTGCGCGTTTTGCTATCAATCAATATCGTTATCCGGGCTTAGAAATCAAAGGTTATCAACGCCGTTATTATCCTTATGGCTCAGCATTAACACATGTAATTGGTTATGTTGCAAAAATTAACGATAAAGATGTTGAACGCCTTGATAAAGAAGGTTTATCACCTAATTACGCTGCTACTCATGATATCGGTAAATTAGGTATTGAACGTTATTATGAGTCTGTATTACACGGAACAACTGGCTATGAAGAAGTTGAAGTCAATAGCCGTGGTCGCGTTATTCGCCAATTACATGAACAACCGCCACAAGCAGGTAAAGATATTTACCTTACCGTTGATCTTGAATTACAGACCTATATTGAAACATTACTCACCACAAGCCGAGCTGCTGTTGTAGTGACTGATCCTCGTAATGGTGAAATTTTAGCCCTTGTCTCAAACCCAAGTTACGATCCGAACTTATTTGTGGGCGGTATTTCTAATACTGATTATCAAGGATTGCTAAATAACCCTGATAGACCGCTAATAAATAGAACAACACAAGGCCTTTATCCACCAGCCTCAACGGTTAAACCCTTTATGTCTGTTGCTGCATTAAGTGAAGGGGTTATTACTGCGAATACGACTATCCACGATCCTGGCTGGTGGCAACTTCCTGGCTCTGAAAAACGCTATCGTGACTGGAAACGCTGGGGGCATGGTAAACTTAACGTTACCAAGTCCATTGTTGAGTCTGCGGATACATTTTTCTACCAAGTTGCTTATGATATGGGAATCGATCGTATATCAACTTGGATGGGGCGCTTTGGCTATGGCGAATACACAGGAATTGATCTATCCGAAGAACGTAATGGCATCATGCCAACGCGCGAGTGGAAACAGCAACGTTATAAAAAACCTTGGTATCAAGGTGATACGATCCCTGTCGGAATTGGTCAAGGTTATTGGACAGCAACGCCAATTCAAATGGCAAAAGCGTTAATGACATTGATTAATGATGGTCAAGTTAAAACTCCTCACCTACTTTACGGTACGAAACTGGGTAATGAAATGTTGCCTTATGTTGATACTGAAACCCGTCAAATTGGTGATATTAACTCTGGCTATTGGGAATTAGCAAAACATGGTATGTATGGTGTGGCTAACTTCCCTAATGGCACAGGTCGCCGAAGTTTTGCTGATGCTCCTTATAAAGTGGCAGCTAAATCAGGAACTGCACAGGTGTTTAGTTATGAAACATACAACGCAAGCCAATTAGCTGAACATCTTCGTGACCACAAACTGATGATTGCCTTTGCGCCTTATGATAAGCCGACTGTTGCTATAGCAATTATTTTAGAAAATGGTGGTGCTGGCCCTTCTGTCGGTGATATTACAAGACAAATTCTTGACCACATTCTCCTAGGTGATAACAACACAGTGTTACCTGATTCGCCACCTGCTCCACGCGGTTCAGAGGAATAATCATTATGACTGAAAATAATAAGAAAAAATCCTTCTGGACCCGAGTCCATATAGACCCTCTATTCTTGCTCTGTATTATTGCTTTATTGGGATACAGCGCATTTATTATGTGGAGTGCAAGTGGCCAAGATCCAGAAATGATGCAACGCAAATTAGGCCAGATTGGTATGGGGTTTATGATCATGATAGTCATGGCTCAAATCCCACCACGAGTCTATGAGAGTTGGGCACCACATCTCTATTTCTTTTGCGTTATCTTGCTTATTCTTGTTGATGTCTTTGGTCAAATAAGTAAAGGTGCTCAACGCTGGTTAGATTTAGGTATTGTACGTTTCCAACCTTCAGAAATTGCTAAAATTGCGGTGCCATTAATGGTAGCACGATTTATGAACCGCGATATCTGCCCGCCTACGTTGCGTAATACAGCTATTGCTTTGGTACTTATTTTTGTACCAACGTTATTAGTTGCGGCACAGCCCGATTTAGGAACATCTATTCTTGTTGCCGCATCGGGTTTATTTGTTCTTTTTCTTGCAGGAATGAGTTGGCGCCTTATCACTGTAGCCATAGTTCTTGTTGCTGCTTTTATCCCCATACTCTGGTTTTTCCTTATGCATGATTACCAACAAGCTAGGGTAATGATGCTGCTTGACCCTGAATCTGATCCACTCGGCGCCGGATATCATATCATCCAATCTAAAATTGCCATTGGTTCTGGCGGATTACATGGAAAAGGATGGTTACAAGGCACGCAATCTCAATTAGAATTCTTACCAGAGCGCCATACAGACTTTATTTTTGCTGTATTGGCTGAAGAACTCGGATTAATTGGTGTTTTGATACTGCTAGCTCTTTATATACTCTTAATTGCGCGAGGCCTTTACCTTGCAACGAAAGCACAAAATACATTTGGTAGAGTAATGATTGGCGGATTAATGCTAATCTTCTTTGTCTATGTCTTTGTCAACATAGGAATGGTGAGTGGTATTCTTCCTGTTGTCGGTGTTCCGTTACCGCTAATGAGTTATGGAGGCTCTGCCCTAATTGTCTTAATGGCAGGATTTGGCATTGTTATGTCTATTCATACACACCGAAAACTATTATCGAAAAGTTTATAATGAGGTTTCTATGCGTCTGCAATGGGTTTTGATAGGTATCAGTGCATTGCTACTTTCAGGGTGTGTTGTTGATAAACCGAACACTAATAAACAGCCAGCACCATTACCCAATGTGCCTGCTCAACGTGTTCTCGGTGCTGAACCTCGTTACGAGCCTTATCACCCAACGGCAAATCAAGATTACCGAAAAAATGGTGTGGTCTATCGTATTGTGACTGATCCCGCAAACTTTAGTGAGCGAGGAGAGGCTATTGTTTATGATAGCTTAGCTATGAGTCGTTTAACGACTATTGGTGAACGTGTCAATCCCTATGAATTTGCAGCTGCACATCCCACATTACCCATTCCAAGTTATGTAAAAATTACAAACTTACTCAATGGGCGCACAATGGTTGTCAGGATCAATGACCGTGGCCCTTACGTCAACGGTAAACAAATCCAAGTCACTCCCGCCGTTTCTGATAGTTTGCGTTTAATGCCAACAACACCATTGCAAATTGAAGGGATCGTCGTCGATCAAAATGGCCATATGAGTGGTATTGGTACACACGGGGCTCAAATTGAGAAGAAAACAACAGCCTTACCCGAGCGCCCTAATTTTAATGCTCAATCAACAACATCTACACCATTAACAACATCTGCACCTGTTAATATGCCTATTGAGCCACCAGCACAACCGGAAGTCAAAGTTCCAGCTTCAGCTCCAGCTCCAGCTCCAGTATTACTATCAAACTCCATAGCGCAAGGCTTTTATGTACAAGTTGGCGCACTCAGTAACGAAAATAATGCTCAGTTTTGGCTCAATGATTTATCGTCATCATTTGGTACTCAAGGCGTGATTAATAAAACAGATGGACTATATAAGGTACAACTCGGCCCTTATTCCTCTAAAGATCAAGCCGAAGCAATAAAAAACAAACTGAAACAAGTTAAAGATATCTCTGGGTTTATTATTACTCAATAAAGGTAAGATGACGTAAAATCCTTTTTATATCAGCAAATTCAAGCGTAGAATCGCCTGGTTTTGCTGATATTTTATTTATCAGCCCCTATTTTTCCCTGAATTTTCGGATTAAACAAACAGAATGAAACAGACACTCCCAGCTAAATTACTAAGAACGAGCCTATTAAGTGCCACTTTTGCTTTATTGACAGTAACGCATCAAAGCTTGGCTGATGATTCACTAAAAACAATGATACCCGCTGTTCCTAATATCGAAGCCGAATCTTATATTCTTATTGATTATAATTCTGGGAAAGTGCTGGCTGAAATGAATGCTGATGTTCGTCGCGATCCTGCAAGTTTAACCAAAATGATGACCAGTTATGTTATTGGACAATCTATTCGCGCAGGCAAAATTACTAATAACGATATCGTGCCAATTGGTGAAGAGGCATGGGCAACGGGTAACCCTGTTTTTCGTGGCTCCTCTTTAATGTTCTTAAAACCTGGCGACCAAGTTACTGTCGCACAATTAACCCGTGGCATTAATTTGCAATCAGGTAATGATGCTTGTGTAGCAATGGCCTCTTATGTCGCAGGTAGCCAAGATACATTTGTCACCATGATGAACGATTACGTTAAACGTCTCGGCTTAAAAAACACCCAATTTCAAACAGTTCATGGACTTGATGCTCCAGGGCAATATAGCTCTGCTCGTGATATGGCGTTAATTGGAGCCGCATTAATTCGTGATGTACCTGACGAATATGCCATCTACAAAGAGAAAGAGTATACCTATAACAATATCCGCCAAACGAATCGAAATGGATTGTTATGGGATAGCAGTTTAAATGTGGATGGTATTAAAACTGGCCACACTGCCTCAGCAGGTTATAACTTAGTTGCCTCAGCAACCGAAGGCAATATGCGCTTAATTTCAGCAGTAATGGGTGGCCATTCATCTAAAGGTCGTGATGCTGAAAGTAAAAAATTGCTGACTTGGGGTTTTCGCTTCTTTGAAACAGTAAAACCACTCCAAGTAGGTAAAGAGTTTGCAGCTGAACCAATTTGGTATGGTGAAACAGATAAAGTACAATTAGGCGTAGATAAAGATGTTTATTTAACTATCCCTCGTGGTCGATTAAAAGACTTAAAAGCAAGCTATGTCCTTGATAATGTAGAATTACATGCCCCAGTGAATAAAAACCAAGTTGTCGGAACTATTAATTTCCAACTTGATGGGCAAATTATTGAACAACGTCCACTCGTGGTGATGAATGAAGTAAAAGAAGGTGGCTTCTTTAGTCGCATTATCGATTACATCAAATTATTATTCTCACACTGGTTTGGCTAAGACTTGAAAAAGGTAAATGTGACCACATATAACTTACATATAGATATTGGCATAAACACATTTACCATTCCCCTATTTACCCTAATTACCAGTATCGCATTCCTTAATAATTAAGGAATGCGCTTTTTATTTGTCAAGATTAGGTGTAGATATAGATAATTAAAACAACAGTGTCTGTTGTCTTAAGGAATTACATTATGATGAAAACAAAATTAAATGAACTGTTAGAGTTCCCATGTTCTTTCACTTATAAAGTGATGGGTCATGCAAAACCAGAATTAGTGGATCAAGTCGTTGAAGTTATTCAACGCCACGCACCAGGTGATTATACTCCTTCTGTAAAACCAAGCAGCAAAGGCAATTACCATTCAGTTTCTATTACGATCAATGCAACCCATATCGATCAAGTAGAAACACTGTATAAAGAGTTAGGTGAGCTTGAACTAGTTCGTATGGTTCTGTAATCCCTTCATTTAAAATGATGAATTTTTCAAAAGCGCCTTTTACTCAGGCGCTTTTTCTTATCTTAATATCTTTCATTTTTCTCTCCTCTTCGGAAAAAAAACATCTCAATCTGGTAGTTCATTTACTGGGGCGTTATACTGCTCTTCACAATTACGCTACAAATGAAGATTTTCACGGTGCAAGACAAAACAATCATTATTCGCCAATTAGGTGTGAAACCCTACTTACCGGTTTCTGATTCTATGCATCAGTTTACGGAAAAACGGGAAAGTCACACACCTGATGAAATATGGCTCGTTCAACATGAACAAGTTTTTACTCAAGGCCAAGCAGGTAAAGCTGAACATTTATTAAACACAGGAACTATTCCTGTTATTCAATCTGATCGTGGCGGTCAGGTGACCTATCATGGCCCAGGCCAACAAGTCATGTATGTTTTAGTGGATTTAAAACGTAACCATATTGGTGTTCGCCAATTAGTCACTGCACTTGAAAATACCGTTATTGATACGCTAGCGGAATTTAATGTAGAAGCTTATGCTCGCGCTGATGCACCGGGCGTATATGTGAAAGGCGATAAAATCTGTTCGTTAGGGCTACGTATTCGTAAAGGTTGCTCTTTTCATGGTTTAGCCCTCAATATTGATATGGATTTATCCCCTTTTTCACGAATAAATCCTTGTGGTTATTCTGATCTGAAAATGACACAGTTAATTGATTTTGCTCCTAATACGACAACGACACAGGTAGCACCATTATTAGTTAAGCATTTTTGTACACAACTAGGATTCCAACCACAGTAATAAAAATGCTATAATTTTTTTAACATTTGTCATTTTTTTTTAAAACCCTGATTACCTCAGTCACATCGTGTTAATCACTCTAGATAACTGGAACTGGCACAATTATGAGTAAACCTATTCAGATGGAACGCGGAGTTAAATATCGCGACGCCGATAAAATGGCACTTATTCCTGTTAAAACAGTCGCTACAGAACGTGAACAACTGCTACGCAAACCTGATTGGATGAAAATAAAGCTGCCCGCTGATTCAAGTAAAATTCAGGGCATCAAAGCAGCAATGCGTAAAAATGGCCTTCATTCTGTCTGTGAAGAGGCATCTTGTCCTAACCTTGCAGAGTGCTTCAATCACGGAACGGCAACCTTTATGATCTTGGGCGCAATCTGTACACGTCGTTGCCCATTTTGTGATGTCGCTCATGGCCGACCAAATGCTCCCGATCCACAAGAGCCAGAGAAGCTCGCACAAACCATTAAAGATATGGGATTACGCTATGTTGTTATCACCTCAGTAGACCGTGATGACTTACGTGATGGCGGTGCCCAACATTTTGCCGATTGTATCGCCGCTATTCGTGCAAAGAATCCTACTATTCGTATTGAAACACTAGTACCAGATTTCCGTGGTCGTATGGATAAAGCACTTGAAATCCTGACAGACACTCCACCAGATGTCTTTAACCATAACTTAGAGAATGTACCTCGCGTTTATCGTCAAGTACGCCCAGGTGCTAACTATCAATGGTCATTGACACTATTAGAACGCTTTAAACAAGCACACCCTGATATTCCAACAAAATCAGGCCTGATGGTAGGTCTTGGGGAAACCAACGAAGAAATTATTGACGTTATGCGTGATCTGCGTAAACATGGGGTAACGATGCTGACATTAGGGCAATATTTACAGCCAAGTCGCCACCATCTTCCTGTTCAACGCTACGTCAGTCCTGACGAGTTTGAATATATGAAAGAACAAGCACTTGCAATGGGCTTTACTCACGCAGCTTGTGGGCCTTTTGTTCGCTCATCTTATCATGCCGACCTTCAAGCTCAGGGGATTGAGGTTAAATAACGATTAATCTCTCATGCTTAACATTGCAATTGCTGTATTTATAGGTGGTGGTTTAGGTAGCGTATTACGCTGGCTAATTAGCTACCGCCTAAATTCTATTTTTCCTCATTTTGCCACAGGCACCTTTGTTGCTAACTGTATTGGTGCATTTATTATTGCCTTTGGTATCGCTTGGTTTAGCAAAGCACCACATATTGATCCTATTTGGAAAATTATGCTGACAACGGGCTTTTGTGGCGGTCTGACAACTTTTTCAACCTTTTCGGTTGAAGTGGTTTCTCTCTTAACAGAAGGGAAAATTGGATGGGCATTAAGCACCATGGGGGCTAATTTAGCGGGCTCATTTTTAATGACAGCATTTGCATTTTGGTTATTACGTGAAATGTAATATTAGAGACATAATAGCCTATTCAATAATAGGCTTAACTCTAGAAACATTAAAACCCGTTAAAAACGAGTTTGCTATATAAAATACAAATCCGTTAAAAACGAGTTTGCTATATAAATATAAAAACCCGTTAAAAACGGGTTTTTACTGTCTCAAAGAAGTCGTTAATTAGATAGCGACAACGTTTGCAGCAGATGGCCCTTTCGCGCCGTCAGTAACTTCAAACTCTACTTTTTGACCTTCAGCAAGGGTTTTAAAGCCTTCTGATGTAATAGCGGAAAAGTGTACAAATACATCTTTGCTGCCATCTTCTGGAGTGATAAAACCAAAACCTTTAGTTTCGTTAAACCACTTAACGTTACCTTTTAATTTAGACATCAAGTTTACCTTTAAAATAGAAAATAAACGCAAGCGTTTTGCGTTGGCTATAGTAAAACAAAAATGATGATTCCCTGTCCACAGCCTAGATCACGAAACTCACATTTTTTTTCTGCTAAATGATTAATATTCAGACAAATCCCATGCCTTAACCCATAGTTCACTTAAGAAACAATACTTAATACTTACAATCTGAACTATTCATCAACTTCTACTTTTTCATATTGAAGTAGCCAACGCTTAATATCTAACCCGCCAGTATAGCCAACTAACTTGCCGTTATGACCAATAACTCGATGACAAGGAATAATTAAAGAAATTGGATTGCGTGAATTTGCCATTCCGACCGCCCTGCAATAATTGACCGAACCTAATGTAAGTGCCAATTTTTTATAACTCCAAATTTCACCATAAGGGATTGTCTGTAATGTCTTCCAAACACGGCTTTGAAACTCCGTTCCTTCTGGTGCCAGTGGCACAGAAAAGGCGGTACGTTTACCCGCAAAATACTCTTTTAATTGTTTTATACATTGATTAATTACGGGGCTTGAATTCACAGCAACATCTTTGTCATTTACAAAATAGAGGCTGGTGATCCCTTTTTCATTGGCTGTAATAGAGATATAAGGTTTTGGGAAGCCAACAGGTGCATCGAGATAGTCTTGGTACATAATATTTTCTCTGCTGATTTGTCTGTAGCACTAAGAGTAAATCATGCGTGATTGATAATGCAATCATCTAATTACTTGTATATCTAATAAAAATAGATCAATAGCGAGATCGAAAAATAAAATTAGTGCGCTAACTGTTTAATTTTAATGATAATCATTATCAAAATAGAAAAACACCATATATTGTGTGGTTGAAAATAAATAACTCTATATATAGTATTTAAGTACTTCTCATTATGGATGTGAAAACAGACGCATCCATATTTTTATAAGGGTTATTTTTATGTCTGTTATCCTCTATACCAAACCGAATTGCGTTCAATGTAGTGCCACAGAACGCGCATTAAAACAGAAAAATATTCCGTTTGTTGCTGTTGATCTCACCCAAGATACACAAGCCTTAGCTCAAATAGTCTCTATGGGATATCGCCAAGTTCCCGTTGTTGTTCATGGTGATCAACATTGGTCGGGTTTCTGCCCTGATAAGATAAGACAGATTACGCTCTAAAGGAGCCTTTCATGCAAACTGCATCTTTGATCTATTTTTCAAGTCGTTCGGAAAACTGCCATCGGTTTGTGCAAAAGCTTCATTTACAGGCGACTAGAATTATTGAAGATGAAATATTACTTGCAACACAGCCATTTGTGTTGCTTTGCCCTACTTACGGTGGCGGCGGTACTAAAGGTGCAGTTCCTAAAGCGGTTATTCAGTTTTTAAATATTCGTGAAAACCGCCAACTAATACGCGGTGTTATTGCTTCTGGAAATACAAATTTTGGTACAGCTTATGGGTTGGCTGGAGACATCATTGCACAAAAATGCCAAATCCCTTTTTTATATCGATTTGAGCTATTAGGCACACCAGAAGATGTAAAACGTGTAAAGACTGGTTTAAGTACGTTTTGGTCAAACCTAGCAGACCACGGCGTCACGAGATAATTAACATGACACAATCAATAGAACAACTTGATTACCATGCCTTAAATGCCATGCTAAATCTGTATGATGAGCAAGGTAATATTCAGTTTGATAAAGACAAATTAGCGACACATCATTTTTTTCGCCAACATGTAAATCAAAACACGGTATTTTTTCATGATTTAAAAGAAAAACTCGAGTTTTTAGTACAACAACACTATTACGAAGCTCAAGTATTAGAACAATATGAATTTGCCTTTATCAAACAGCTATTCAAACATGCTTATAGCAAAAAATTTCGCTTTCAATCTTTTTTAGGTGCTTTTAAATACTATACCAGTTACACCTTAAAAACCTTTGATGGTGAGCGTTATCTTGAACGCTATGAAGATCGCGTCTGTATGGTAGCGCTTACTCTTGCACAAGGTGATACCAACCTTGCCATTCATCTCGTTGATGAAATTATTAGTGGTCGTTTCCAGCCCGCAACACCAACTTTCCTAAATTGTGGAAAACAACAACGTGGTGAATTGGTTTCCTGCTTTCTATTGCGTATAGAAGATAATATGGAATCTATCGGTCGATCGGTCAATTCTGCATTACAGCTTTCTAAACGTGGTGGCGGCGTTGCATTTTTGCTTACTAATTTACGTGAAGCCGGTGCCCCTATTAAGCGTATAGAAAATCAATCTTCTGGCGTAGTTCCCGTCATGAAAATGCTTGAAGATGCTTTTTCCTATGCAAACCAATTAGGTGCAAGACAAGGTGCTGGCGCTGTTTATCTTCATGCTCACCATCCTGATATCTATCATTTTCTTGATACCAAAAGAGAGAATGCGGATGAAAAAATCCGAATAAAAACTCTCTCTTTAGGCGTTGTTATCCCTGATATCACGTTTGAATTAGCAAAACGTAATGAAGATATGTATCTCTTCTCACCTTATGATGTAGAACGTGTTTATGGCGTACCAATGTCAGAAATTAGTGTTAGCGAAAAATACAGTGAGATGGTGAATAACGCACAAATACGTAAAAAGAAAATTAAAGCGAGAGAGTTCTTTCAAACATTAGCCGAAATTCAATTTGAGTCTGGCTATCCTTATATCATGTTTGAAGATGCGGTAAACCGCGCAAATCCTATCGCAGGTAGAATTAACATGAGCAATCTCTGCTCTGAAATTTTACAAGTCAACAGCGCAAGTGAGTATCACCCAGACTTAAGTTATCGCCATATCGGTCATGATATCAGTTGTAACTTAGGTTCTATGAATATTGCTATGGCAATGGATTCTCCTAACTTTGCACATACCGTCAGCACTGCAATTAGGGCATTAAGCAATGTCTCTGAAATGACGAAAATTGAGTCGGTTCCTTCTATTGAAAAAGGTAATCTCGCTTCTCATGCGATTGGTTTAGGACAAATGAATTTGCATGGCTATTTAGCGCGTGAAAGAATTTATTATGGCTCTGAAGAAGCATTAGATTTCACCAATATCTATTTTTATACTGTCACTTATTATGCGTTATTAGCTTCAAACCAATTAGCCATTGAAAAAAAACAACACTTTAAAGGTTTTGAAAACTCAAAATACGCAACAGGTGAATACTTTAATAAGTATCTATCACAACAATGGCTGCCGAAAACACAGAAAGTCCACCAGTTGTTTAGTCAATCGAATATCCATATTCCTACACAAGAAGATTGGCAAACACTCAAACACTCTATTATGACGCATGGGATCTACAACCAAAACTTACAAGCGATACCACCTACTGGGTCTATTTCCTATATAAATCATTCCACATCAAGCATTCACCCTATTGCAGCACCAATAGAAATTAGAAAAGAAGGCAAGATTGGACGAGTTTATTACCCAGCTCCATTTATGACTAATGAAAATCGCCAATATTATCAAGATGCGTATGAAATTGGGGCAGAAAAGATTATCGATACCTATGCAGAAGCGTCACAACATATCGATCAAGGCTTATCACTGACATTATTCTTTTCAGATGAAGCCACAACAAGAGATATTAACAAAGCACAAATTTATGCTTGGCGTAAAGGAATTAAAACCTTGTATTACATTCGTATCCGACAATCCGCATTAGCAGGCACTGAAATTAAAGGCTGTGTTTCGTGCGCACTTTAATAATTACAATAAGGAGAACATAGCATGTCATCACCTTTATTAAGTCATGTTAATGCGATTAACTGGAATCGTATTGAAGACGAAAAAGATTTAGAGGTTTGGAACCGTTTAACCATGAATTTTTGGTTACCTGAAAAAATTCCACTCTCTAATGACATTCCTTCATGGAACACATTAACTCAAGCCGAAAAGCAGCTCACTATTCGTGTTTTTACTGGGTTAACGTTACTGGACACGATCCAAAATACAGTAGGCGCGCCAACATTGATGCCTGATGCATTGACACCACATGAAGAGGCAGTGTTATCCAATATCTGTTTTATGGAAGCTGTTCATGCTCGCTCTTACAGCTCGATATTTTCCACACTCTGCTTAACAACAGATGTTGATGAGGCATATCGTTGGAGTGAGGAAAACCCTTACCTGCAAAAGAAAGCAGATATTATTCTGCGCTATTATCAAGACAGCGATCCTTTAAAGAAAAAAATTGCCAGTGTATTTTTAGAATCTTTTTTATTTTATTCTGGATTCTATTTACCTATGTATTGGTCAAGTAGAGGAAAATTAACCAATACAGCCGATTTAATTCGTCTCATTATTCGTGATGAAGCCGTTCATGGTTATTATATTGGCTATAAATTTCAAAATCAGTTATTAAATAAATCTGAATTAGAGAAACAAGATATTAAAGATTTTGCATTTTCATTATTATTAGATTTATATGACAATGAAGTTAAATATACTGAAGATCTTTATGATACTGTGGGTTGGACAGAGGATGTAAAAAAATTCCTTCATTATAATGCAAATAAAGCATTAATGAATTTAGGTTATGAAGCATTATTCCCTGATGAAATAACAGATGTCAGTGCAGCGATCCTTTCATCATTATCGCCTGATGCTAATGAAAATCACGATTTCTTTTCTGGCTCAGGTTCATCTTATGTTATTGGAAAAACCATTAATACTGAAGACGATGATTGGGATTTTTAATACAAAATAATACAACTAAGTGTATTAGAACCAATAAAATACATTCGATTTAATTATATATTTCGATTTTAACGTAACGCACTGAAAAATAGATATTATTTTTTTGTGCGTTTTTATTCGTTCAATAAATCACCTAATTGTATGATTTTTACCGTTTGATTTATTCAAATAATCAATTTTTTACGAATGGTTTTAGCTTATTTAAAATATCCAAACCGATAATAACCCAAAAAACATTACATTTTCTAATATATATGGATTTTTTTTCATTTATTTTTTCCTTATTTTCGCCTCAATTTAGTTATTTACTGCCTGTTTTTATTGAGATCCTAATCAAAATAACAATATGTTTAAAAACAACTGTATTTCAGTAAGTTAAAAGAAATATTATCTTTTAATAAAAAAGTTTTATTTCACTTTATTTAATTGTTAATCATTATAAAAATAAAGAAAAAACATCCCGGTTTTTTAATTAATTATAATTAACATAGGGTTGTCAGATGCAATCATTGTGGTAGGGTATTTCCCTTACTAAAAATCTTATTTAGGAAAACAACAATACTGATTTAATTAAATTTAATTTATTCCTTTCATTATTTAAATAGGAAATAATATATTGCATGGCAATTAAACTCGAAGTAAAAAATCTCTATAAAGTATTTGGCGAGCACCCCAAACGAGCCTTTGAATTATTAAAATCGGGTATGAATAAAGATCAGATTTTTGATAAAACAGGTTTAACCGTTGGTGTTCAAAATGCAAATCTGGCAATTGAAGAAGGCGAAATATTTGTCATCATGGGATTATCTGGCTCAGGTAAATCCACCCTAGTCCGCCTTCTCAATCGTCTGATCTCTCCTACAAAGGGAGAGGTGCTTATTGATGGTGAAAATATTGCCACCATGTCTGATAAAGAATTACGACAAGTTCGACGTAAAAAAATCAGTATGGTGTTTCAGTCATTCGCCTTAATGCCACATATGAATGTGCTTGATAACACAGCTTTCGGAATGGATCTTGCTGGATTAAGCAAAGATGAACGTTATAAAAAAGCAATGGATGCGTTAGAGCAAGTCAATCTTGGTAGTTACGCGAACTCTTGGCCTGATGAGCTTTCTGGTGGGATGCGTCAACGTATTGGTCTAGCTCGCGCACTTGCCAATGATCCCGATATCTTGTTAATGGACGAGGCTTTTTCAGCACTTGACCCATTAATTAGAACTGAAATGCAAGATGAGTTATTGAGCTTACAAGGCGATAAACAGCGTACTATTGTGTTTATTTCTCATGATCTTGATGAAGCCATGCGTATTGGTGATCGTATTGCCATTATGCAAGGTGGGGTCGTCGTCCAAATCGGCACACCTGATGAAATACTAAATAATCCAGCTAATGATTATGTACGCACATTCTTCCGTGGGGTTGATATTAGCCATGTATTTAGTGCAAAAGATATTGCCAAACGTCGCCCTGAAACCTTATTACATGTTGCTCCCGGTTTCGGCCCTCGCTCAGCATTAAAAGTGCTTGAAGATGAAGATAGAAATTTTGGTTATCTCATTGAACGAGGTAGGAAGTTTATTGGTATTGTTTCTGTGAACTCTCTTGAAGAGGCTCTAAAAAATAAACAACCTATTGAATCAGCCATTTTATCCGAACCTTGCGCTATAAATGGTGATACACCATTAAATGAGCTGATTTCAACTGTTGCACAATCTCCCTGTGCTATTCCTGTTATTGATGAAAAAAACCGCTATATCGGTTTAATTTCTAAAGGAATGTTACTACAAGCACTGGATAAGGAGACGCCAAATGAGTAATACAACAAATCAAGATACGGTTTTAGATACAAATATCCAAGAAACCGCAACAAGCGAGACAGCTCAGGAGACAACCCATAGCGTAAATGATGATCCTTGGGCTACAACCGATACCAGTACAACAGAAAGTGATCCTTGGAGCAGTGCTGACAGTTCATCGGCAGATGTCGATCCATGGGGAGCTGGCAGTAGTAGTGACAATATTGATACATCATCCGCAGGGAGTGATTGGCTAGATGCAACACCTACTGATGTTGCGCCAGACTCTTTTAATCTTATGGACCCCTTTCATAATACACTGATCCCTTTGGATTCGTGGGTTACCGACGCAATTGATTGGATAGTATTGCACTTTCGTCCTGTGTTCCAAGGTATTCGAGTCCCCGTTGATTTTGTATTAAGTGGCTTTGAGAATTTCTTAACCTCAATGCCAGCACCTATTGCCATTATTTTATTTTCACTGATTGCATGGCAACTCTCAGGCAAAGTGATGGGCATCACCTCGTTTATTTCATTGATATTGATTGGTGCGATTGGCGCTTGGTCTGAAGCTATGGTTACGCTTGCTTTAGTACTAACTTCGTTACTGTTCTGTCTGATAATTGGACTTCCCTTAGGGATATGGCTTGCCAATAGTGATAGGGCATCAAAAATTGTTCGGCCTTTACTTGACGCAATGCAAACTACCCCTGCATTCGTTTACTTAGTACCTATTGTAATGCTATTTGGGATTGGTAATGTGCCAGGTGTTGTAGTCACTATTATTTTTGCTTTGCCGCCTATTGTAAGACTGACCATTTTAGGGATCAAACAAGTTCCTGAAGATTTAATTGAAGCAGCTCAATCATTTGGGGCAAATCCACGACAAATGTTGTTTAAAGTGCAGTTACCACTCGCCATGCCAACAATTATGGCTGGTGTAAACCAAACCTTGATGTTAGCGCTTTCAATGGTTGTTATTGCGTCAATGATAGCCGTTGGTGGATTAGGTCAAATGGTATTACGTGGTATTGGTCGCCTTGATATGGGACTTGCTGCTGTAGGGGGTGCCGGTATTGTTATTCTCGCGATTATTCTTGACCGATTAACGCAATCCTTGGGGCAGAATAGTCGTCATAAAGGCAATCGATGCTGGTATATGACAGGCCCTATTGGCTTAATTTGCCGACTATTTGGCAAAAAAGCATCGTAATAAATATTTTCACTATTAATTAAAAATCTATAAAGAACATAACGTTCAATCAATATAAGAAATAGAGGCGACAGTTCGCTGTCGCTATTTATCTCTTACTATCACAACAGAAGGAAAAACTATGCGTAATCCAGTTATCTGGGCAACCGTATTGTCCGCCACACTGATAAGCACCCAGTTATCCGCTGCTGATTTACCCGGAAAAGGGATTTCGGTTCAACCTGTGCAAAGTACAATTTCGGAAGAAACGTTTCAAACCTTAATCGTCAACAAAGCACTCGAACAATTAGGCTACACAGTTCAACCGATCAAAGAAGTCGATTACAACGTTGCTTATTCCTCTATCGCCAACGGTGATGCCACTTTTATGGCGGTAAGTTGGGTTCCACTTCATAACTCACAATATGAAGCTGCAGGTGGTGATAACACTTTTTATCGTAAAGGCGATTATGTCGTTAATGCAGCTCAAGGCTACTTAATTGACAAGAAAACAGCTGAAAAATACAACATCACCAATATTGAGCAATTTAAAGATCCTAAAATTGCCAAACTCTTTGATGCCAATGGTGACGGTAAAGCCGATTTAACAGGTTGTAACCCAGGCTGGGGATGCGAAGAAGCCATCAATAATCACTTAAAAGCCTATGATTTAGAAAAATCAGTTACACATAATCAAGGTAATTACGCGGCTATGATGGCAGATACCATTACTCGCTACAAAGAAGGTAAACCTATTTTTTATTACACATGGACACCATATTGGATAAGTGATGTATTAAAACCGGGTAAAGATGTTGTTTGGTTACAAGTGCCATTTTCATCTTTACCGGGTGATGACAAAACAGACACCACATTAGCAAATGGTAAAAACTATGGCTTCCCACCAAGTACCATGCATATTGCAGCAAATAAAAAGTGGGCTGAAGAAAACCCTGCTGTGGCAAAACTCTTTGAAGTCATGAAAGTGTCTGTTGCCGATATCAATGCGCAGAACTTACGTATGCATAATGGTCAAAAATCACAGGCTGATATTGAACGTCATGCAAATGCGTGGATCAAAGCTCATCAGAAAACATTTGATGGTTGGGTTGAACAAGCTCGAAGTGCCACGCAATAACATCATAAAATAACAAAGACTCTAAAATAGAGATTATTATTAAACAGGCTACAATTTTGTGGCCTGTTTTTATTTATAAATAACTAGAATGATAGGTAATTAAACAAAATACGTTTATACAATAAAAAATCTTACCCCTACTTTATTATTAAGATTATTCTTCTTATTAATCACTTAAATAACCCTTCCTTTCATTCATTGAATTCTTCAATTATGATTATCTTTTTCTCCAGTTGCCATTTTGGCATTCTCATTTTTATATTGAAGATTTAGATAAGGAATAAATTGTGTCTTACACTAACAAACCTGTACCTGAAGAAATTAAACGTTGGAACTGGGGTGCTTTCATGTTTAATATTATTTGGGGTTTTGGTAATAAATCCTATCTTCCATTATTAGCACTCGTTCCTTTACTTAACCTTATCTGGATTTTTGTTTGTGGTATTAAAGGTAATGAATGGGCTTGGAAAAGTGGTGATTACGATTCTGTTGAAACCTTTATGAAAGTACAAGAAACATGGAATAGAGCTGGCTTTGTTTATTTTATTATCAGTATCGTTATGGCTGTTCTTTTCTTTATTTTCTTCTTCACTACCATGATGGCAATGATTGCAACTTCTGCATCATACGGTTATTAATTCAATACTTTGAATATTGAACGCTTAATGACAATAAACCCCATATTATTTTCGTGGGGTTTTCTATAAAAATTTATCTATTCTCCTGTCACTAACTTTTTAAAGTTCTAAATTAAAGATCCATCTCAAATTGATTAATGATAATGAAAAAGCCCCTTAAAATATCTTAATTAACTACTATTTTGATAAGGAGCCTTCTATTTTCCATACGCCTTTAAAAAAGTATCCACCGCATTTTTCACCCACAAATCTTGTCTTGCCATTGAAAGTGTTGATGTGGGATGAGTTAAGTATTCCAAATGCCCTTCTCCACGTAACATGCTAGTAAAAAGCTGTGCTGCTTGGGTAGCGCCAATAGCATTAATATTAATTTTTCCTGCATTCGCAGCATTGATAAAATAATTAGTAATTTTATCAATAACTGGTTTTGGTCCTGCTAAATAAAATCGGTGGCTTATTTCAGGAAAACGAGGGGCCTCAGCAACAATCAGACGGAATAATGCAATTGATGATGGAGAAAAAACTAATTGTAAGTAAGAAACACCAAGTTGAGTAAGTGCATCTTCTATATTGCCGTCAACAATTTTCATTGTATTAAATGCATGTCCCATTATACGACATTCTTTATCAATCACGGCCGTAAATATCGCTTCTTTGCTAGGAAAACACGCATACATTGTCGCCTTTGATACCCCCGCTTTACGTTGGATCATATCTGTTGTCGCGGCACTAAAACCATGAACAAAAAATATCTCTGTAGCAGCATTAAGCACTGCTAACTCTTTTTCATCGGCTGTAGTCATTGATTTTGGCGAAAGCATATTGTCACTCATCAATTAAAAATTAGATAACACAAAGCTAGCATATTTACTGCCTATCATCAAACAAACCGATCGGTACAACAAACAATAAAAAATAAATTAAAAAAGTCCAATACATATATTTATTGACATTTATAAACTATAAATATTACAGTACCGATCGGTTTAGTTTACTTTTTACACGCCTAATAAGTCTACGTTAGTAGCTAAAGGATCTTTATGAAACAGACTTATCCGTACTCTCGCTTTTTTCAAAAAAAGCATCTCGCACTTCTTTTAGCTATTACGCTTTTAGGGTGTGTAAATACATCGGATATTCCAACATATTCAGCTGAACATATTGATATTTCATTACTTATACAAGACGCAGATAAAAAAGGTGACACCGCTTTAACAACAGAAACCATGCCGACGTTATGGTGGGAATTATTTAATGATCCAATGTTGATCACCCTTGAATCGGAAGCTGCCAAATCAAATTTTGATTTACAAACAGCCCTTCTTCGTGTTGAAGAAAGTAGAGCACAACTTGGACTAGCATTTGCACCTCGCTTGCCACAACTTGATGCTTCTAGTGGATATTCTCGCCAAGCGATTAGTAAAAACGAACCTCTATCCATGCTTGGTGCTCCCTCTACTGCAAGTAGCTCATGGAATTTAGGTCTCCAAGCAAGTTGGGAATTGGATTTGTGGGGATATCTTCGCCATCAAAATGAAGCTGCATTGGCAAAACTTCAGGTAACTAATTTCGGCATGATTGCGACTAGAAACTCGATTTCAGCTGAAGTTGCGCGAACTTATTTACTTGTTCGAGGAATTCAATCCCAAGAAAAAATATATAAAGAACATCGTAATATTGCACAGCGATTACTAACTATTGCTGAAGATAGGAAAAAAAATGGTGTAGCAACAATTTCTGATGTTGCATTAGCTCGTGCTGAATTAGCACAAATAGAAGCTCAATTGATGCAATTACAACAACAACGTGATTCATCAATAAATGCATTAGCATTATTATTAGGAAAACCACCTCATAAGCTAGTTATCTTACTTGTACCTAAAGATTTACCTTCAATGCCAGCACAGTTACCTGTGGGTATATCTTCAGATCTCGCCAAACAACGCCCTGATATTTTACAAGCTGAAGCAAACCTACGAGCAGCTGTTGCCGATATCGGTGCCGCAAGAGCTGATTTTTACCCTCGAATTAGTTTAACAGGCAATATTGGCCTACAAGCATTTGAATTATCAGATTTAGGTAGTTGGGATTCTCAGCGCTTTTCTATTGGGCCATCACTCTATTTGCCTATTTTCCAAGGTGGCCGTTTACAGCGCAACTTAGAGCTTAGTGAAGCTCGTCATCGTATTGCTGGTATTGCGTATCAACAAACCGTTTTAAAAGCTTGGCATGAAGTTGATGATGCCTTGAGTTCTTATATCACCGAAAAAAATCGTCATGAGCAACTACAACTTGCTTTTGAACAGAATAAAGCTGCCCTAAACATGATGGAAAATAATTATAAACAAGGGATAAGTGATTTTACCTCAGTGCTTATCGCACAACGTTCTTTACTCTCCAGCCAATCGAATTTAGTGGATTGTGCAACTAATTCTGCTCTTTCCGTTGTTTCACTCTACCGTGCTTTAGGCGGTGGTTGGTCTCCCGAATTACAAATTAATAAATAAAATATTGTAATGAAATATCAAATTAATAAGGAAAAAACCATGAACACTACAGTGGAAGAAAAGCAAGAAAAAAATCATTCCAATAAAAAAAGAATGCGTCGCAAAGGACTAACAACGGCACTATTGCTCATGGTTTTGACTGCAACAACTTGGTGGGTATGGTCAGAATTTTTTTCACCCAATACTGTTGAAACAGAAAATGCCTATACTGCTGCCGAAATTGCAGATGTTACTTCATTAGTCTCAGGCCCAGTAGCACAAGTGCAAGTTCATGATACTCAGTTTGTAAAAGCTGGTGATATTCTGGTTACTCTCGATAATGCCGATGCTGTACTAGCTGTCGAACTAGCACAAGCTCGTTTAGCACGCACAGAGCGTTCAGTCAGACAACTGTTTGCCAATAATTTAGTGTTAAAACAAAAAGTCAGTAGCCAAGCTGCAAATTTAAATGCAGCACAGGCTGATGTTACTCGTGCTAATGCAGATTTAAAACGCACCAGACTTGATCTAAATAGACAACGTAATTTGGCAAAAACAGATGCGACATCCCAAGAGAAATTGACCAATGCTGAAGCCTATTTCTCTATTGCTCAAGCAATGTACAACCAAGCTGAAGCTCGCGTTAATGTAGCAAAAGCCAATTACAACACTGCTATCGAAGAATTAAAAACTCATGCAACATTAATTGATGGGGTCACAGTCGAAACGCATCCTGATTTGCTTGAGGCACAAACAAAACTAAAACAAGCACAACTAGATCTAAGTCGAACTATTGTTCATGCGCCTATTGATGGAATAGTGAGTCAACGAAATGTTGATATAGGACAGAAAATCCAGCCAGGTCAACGGTTAATGACCATTACACCTATTGATAAAATTTACGTTAATGCCAACTTTAAAGAAGCACAACTCTCTGAAATACGCCCAGGACAACACGTACAATTGATATCAGATTTTTATGGAAGCAAGGTGCTTTATAAAGGTACTGTTATTGGTTTATCTGGTGGTTCTGGTTCAGCTTTTGCTGCAATTCCAGCTCAAAATGCCACCGGTAACTGGATTAAAGTCGTTCAACGTGTACCAGTACGTATTGAGCTAGATAAAGAAATGTTACAAAAACATCCATTAAGAGTTGGTCTCTCAATGCATGTAACCGTTAATCTAGATCCAACATATTCAGCTACTGATTTAAAAGAGGTAACTGAATGAATATGGGAAATACACCACTGAAAGGGCTCCCTCTCATTTGGGGGACTATTGCCATTGCGTTGGCTAATTTTATGATTGTGCTTGATACCACTATCGCCAATGTGTCTATTCCCACTATTTCTGGTGATCTAGGGATCTCAACTACAGAAGGAACATGGGTTATTACCTCTTATGCCGTTGCGGAAGCAATCACTGTGCCTCTTGCGGGTTGGTTGGTTCATCGATTTGGGCAAATAAGATTATTTATTTCGTGTGTTGTTATTTTTATGTTTTTCTCATTGCTATGTGGTCTTTCATGGTCATTAGAAAGCCTTGTTCTATTTCGTATATTACAGGGATTGTCTGGTGGCCCATTGATTCCACTATCAGCAACCTTATTAATCTCCATTTATCCGAAAGATAAATCGACTATTGCTGTCGCATTGTGGGGAATGACAACAGTTGTCGCTCCCATTATTGGCCCTATTCTTGGCGGATGGCTTTGTGATAATTATAGTTGGCCTTGGATTTTCTATATCAACTTGCCTATTGGTATTATTATTGGGATCTCAGCTTGGATTTTATTACGCTCTCGCGAAACAGAAACAAAACGTGTTCCTATTGATGTCATAGGATTAACTCTCTTAATTATTTTTGTTAGTGCATTACAATTAATGATAGATAAAGGAAAAGAGCTGGATTGGTTTTCTTCATCTTTTATTATCACTTGTGCCGTTATTTCTGTTATCTCCCTTATATTCTTTGTTATTTGGGAGCTAACTGATGAAAACCCTATTGTCGATCTCTCTGTTTTAAAATCGAGAAATTGGATACTTTCAACACTCGCCGTAAGCCTAATGTTTGGCTTATTCTTTGGTAATGTTGTTATCTCACCAATCTGGTTACAACAACAAATGGGCTACACTGCTTTTTGGGCCGGGCTTGTGATAGCACCAATGGGAATATTATCTGTTGTCACCTCCCCTATTGTGGGAAAACTTCTACAAAAATTAGATCCTAGATGGATTGTAACCTGTGGCATGTGCATATTGGCATTATCATTTTATTTACGTGCACTTTTTACCATTGAGGTAGGTTATTGGGAAATAGCACTTCCAATGTTTATTTTAGGCGCCGGAGTGCCCGCTTGCATAGTCACTTTAACCAGCCTTGGTGTGTCTGATTTACCAAGTGAAAAAGCCACTAATGGCGCGGGGTTACAAAACTTTTTTAGAGTTATGTCAATGGCAATTGGAGGATCACTTTCTCAAACTTATTGGGAGCATCAAGGAAAAGTCAATCGCGCAGAACTTGTCAGTATTATTGATGTTCATAATATGCCTAATTCAACAATAGATTCATCATTGAATCAGTTTTCATTATTAGTTGATCAACAAGCAATGATGTTAGCAACTAATGATTTTTATGCTTTAGCTTGTATTTTGATGTTGATATTTGCTGTCGTTGTTTGGTTTATAAAACCAAGTAAGACACCTTTAAAGCAAAATACGGGCCATTAAAAAATTCATTTATATTGACCATAAGCTACTTAACATGCGATTTTTTATAGACAAAGTGCCCCTAGCAATGAGTTGTTAAACTATTATTAGGGGCACCTTTAGTATTTTTACTTTTCGTAATATTAGAAACGTTTTACCACAGTAAATCGATAATCACGTCCTACACCTGAAACTGATTCACCTAAATAAGGGTAGTAATCACGGTTAAATAAATTTGCGACAGTAAAACGAACCTCAGTATTATCTATAAAAGAAGGTTCCCAATTTGCGAATAAACCGTGGATTGCATAACCTTTACTTTTTGGTAATGACCAATAGCCAGCATCAGGATCGGCATCCATTGGTGAACGGCGTTGAGCACCAATAAAATCCCCCGTCCATCCCATATTGACATTAATACTTGGTACTTTTACACCAAGAGTGGCATGTAAAGCATCAGGTTGAATTTCGGCAATCCATGTTTTCTGACCAAACCATGGGTCACGCGGTGATTGATCGCGCTTTCCTTTCATTGTGGAATACGCTAATCGACCAAATACATTAGGGCTATTATAAAAAGCTTCGATTTCCAACCCTTGAATATGGTATCCCGGTAAATTACGGTAGTTACCAATTGATGGCGGGCAATTTCCATTATGCCCATCCACCTTTTGACTTTCACAATAGACACCACGACGACGGAAAATTTCGTCTTTACCACGAGTATCAAATAGTGTTGTTCTTAACTGCAGTTGGTCTTCTTGTTGAATAACACTTTCAAAGTCTGCAATTGCGCCAATTCGTGCGGCTCTTACCGTTTCTTTATCTAAATGACGGCTCGTGCCAGTTAAGCTAGAAATACTTCCTTGTACTTCATATTGCTCATCAATCAATGGTGCTCGCCATGTATAGGTTAAATCACCAAAGAATCTGAAATTCTTGTTCATTTTCCATAATAAACCTAAATGAGGTGTTGCTCCGCTATAAGTTACATCAGAGTAATCATGACCATAATAGGGATCAGGATCTTGATAGGTAATAGCTCGGCTTCCCTTACCTTGGTTTTTAACGATATCGTAACGAACACCCGGTGTTATCGTCAGATTTCTATAACTCATCGAGTCTTGAAGATAGAAACTGGTTGTCGTTTGCGTACCTTCAGGCATATAAGGAGGCGCATAATATCCATAGTTATAATTCGGATTTTTAGCTTTATCGCGTGTAAACATTAAGACGTCACGATCATTACGATGCCAGCGTGTTCCTACTAATACCTTATGCTCTAAAGCACCTTGCATAACCGTGCTTTCATTTTTAATTTCAATTTGATGATTACGATAATCGACCCAACTTTGATTGCCCATGCTGCCACTAAAATAGGAGCTAGCTGTCTCTGGGCGACTATCGTTTTGTTTGGTTTTTGAATAACCGTAAGTCAGTGTTAAATTAATTAAATCTGAATCAACTGGTTGAATATTCCATTTCACACTGAAGGTGTCATCTTTTTGATCACGATAAACTAATTTGCGTTTCATCGCTGCATCAAAGCCATATTTATCTACGTCAGCTTGGCTAGGTTTAGCTAATTCATCCCGTTTAGCAGCCCAAGGTGTCCAGCCGTCACTTTCTGATCGTGATGCTGATAACGTTAATGTTTGTGCTTCGGTTAGATAGATATTGGTTTTAATTAAAAAAGAATCTTGATCGGATTGTGAATAGCCAAATTTAGTTCCATCAGGACGTCGCAGATCATCACTTTCACGACGGTTAAAATAAAATAATCCGTCCGCTTTCCCATCGAGTAATTTACCGTATACCGCACCACTATAACGATTTTGTCTATCATTCGTATGGTGACCATATTTTAAAAACATCCCAATATTCTGATCAGGTAATAATAAATCATCAGGATCTTTGGTTTCAATTCTCACCGAACCACCAAATCCACCATTACCTTGAGTAATATTATGAGGGCCTTTATCAACATCAAGACGGCGTATTAATTCGGGATCAATAAAAATTGAACCTTGGCGATATTTTTCAAAGGTTTTGGGTGTGCCATCAAGTGTGATTTTAATATCTTCAGGATTACCCATTCCCCAGATATTTAATGTTTGACCGCCAGGTCTTGGTGAGCCAGATGATGAAATTCCCGGTAACTTATCCACCAGCTCTGCAATATTATTAGGCTGAATTCGGTCGATATCTTTTAATGTCAGAACCGTACTCCCTGCATCAACACTTGAATTGAGTTCACCTGATACGTAAATAGGTTCAATAATAATCTTTTCACGCGATTTAGGTTGCGCAGGACTTTCTGATTTTGTGGATGCCGTTATTTCTGGTTTAACACTTTCAGCCGCATAGCTATTTAGTGAAGTGAGTGAAGTCAATAATAATGCTATCGCTGATGACGAAAATGAAAATATCCCAATTCCCTGACGATAAGCATCATTTTTTGCTAAGAAATGGATCATAATAGTAGTATCTTTCTGTATGGTTATTAGTTTGATAGATGATTAGAGCTGTAACTAACAGCGCCAATCATGATAATGATAATAATTATCATTATCTAGTTTTTTTGCACTTATCACTCAATACAGATAACTACACTATCGATACACTCTTGCTGGATTTAAATTTCACCTAAAATAATATTTATAATAAATTAAACTAATTTCATTAGTTATTATAAGGTATTTAATATCTCTTATTTCCATTTTCCTCATTTAATTCACTAATTATAATTACGTACATATTACTAAAGAAAATTTAATGATTTTAAAAATAAAAAGAATAGAGCAGACACGGAACAGTCTGATAATTACAGTTTTGCGGATCTTATTTTTTCTTTATTTTGAGAGCTAAATAATTATTAACTCAAGTAAATTTTAAGTCTTAGTTTTATGTTTAAATCGTAAATAAATTAAAGCATTGAAATAAAGATATTCAATGAGATAAAAATCAGCTAATAATAAAATTATGATTATGAGGTATATACGCACTTTTGAACACAAGGATGCGTCATGACAATTTATGACCTAAAACCCAAATTCCAAGCTCTATTACGCCCTTATGTAGAACAATTATTCACAAAAGGGATCACAGCAAATCAGGTCACGCTTTTTGCCTTACTGTTATCCATTGCTGTTGGTGGATTACTTTTGCTCTATCCTTACCCTCATTTATTTTTATTGCTCCCTTTTGTCCTTTTTTTTCGTATGGCTCTTAATGCCATAGATGGCATGCTTGCACGAGAACATAATCAAAAAAGTGCGCTTGGCGCGATATTAAATGAAGCCAGTGATGTTATTTCAGACATTGCACTTTATCTCCCTTTTGCCTTTATTTTTCCACAAGCCTACTGGTGGATCATGCTGGCACTTTTTTTAATGATAATGACTGAGTTCTTAGGGGTTCTTGCCCAAACAATTAATGCCACTCGTCGTTATGATGGCCCGATGGGAAAAAGTGATAGAGCCTTTATTTTCGGCACTATTGCCTTTTTTATCGGATTATTCCCCTCGCTGACATCATCAGAAAACACGCATTATCTTTTTATTATTATTAATTTATTACTTTTGTTGACTTGTTATCACCGAATTCATCGCGCACTAAAAGAAGCAACGATGACAGATAAAGATAAGGATACATCGTTATGAATCAACAACCGCAATATCAAACTCAAAGGAATATGATTGAGTCTGAATTTACCACCAGCGATAAAACACCGTTGTATTATCGCCATTGGCCAGCTCAAATTACCACTGAGCCAAAAGCAATTATTTTATTTCATCGGGGGCACGAACACTCAGGCAGAGTTTCTCATCTAGTTGATGAGTTAGATCTTCCTGATTTCTCAATGTTTGCTTGGGATGCTCGTGGGCATGGTAAAAATGAAGGCGCTCGCGGTTATAGCCCATCAATGGGAACGTCAATAAAAGATATAGACGAATTCGTTCATTACATTTCATCCAACTATAATATTCCAATGGAGAATATTCTGGTTGTTGGTCAAAGTGTCGGCGCCGTTTTAGTTACCGGTTGGGTGCATGATTATGCCCCTAAGATCCGCGGCATGGTGTTAGCTTCCCCTGCATTTAAAGTGAAGTTATATGTTCCTTTTGCACGCACAGGCCTTGCCTTGATGCAAAAAATTCGTGGGCTTTTCTATGTCAATTCATACGTAAAAGCAAAATACTTAACCCATGACCAAAGCCGCATCGATTCTTTTAATCAAGACTCGCTGATCACTCGTCCTATTGCCGTTAATATTTTATTAGAACTTTATAAAACGGCCGATCGTGTGGTTGAAGACGCAAATGCGATTACCTTACCAACACAATTATTTATTTCGGGTAATGATCATGTTGTTCACGCAAAACCTCAGCATCTTTTCTATGAGCGTTTAAATACCTCAATTAAAGAAAAGCATATTTTACCCGGTTTTTACCATGACACTTTGGGCGAGAAAGACAGGGCAATCCCCATCAATAAAATGCGTCACTTTATTGAAACCTTGTTTGCACAACCGCTTTATCAACATGATTACCAAAATGAAGATATATGGAGCCATAGTGCTGATGTTTATCGTTCATTACAGACACCACTTCCTCAATTTTGCCCCAAAAGACTCTATTACAAAGTGCTTAGTCGTTCGATGAGCACGTTAGGTAAAGCATCTGAAGGTGTGGCACTAGGTTACGATAAAGGTTTTGATTCTGGATCGACTCTTGATTATGTCTATCGCAATCAGCCACAAGGAAAAGGCTTATTTGGCCGTATCGTTGATAAACAATATTTGAACAGTATTGGTTGGCAAGGTATTCGCCAACGTAAAATCAATATTGAAAATACGATCCGATACGCTATTCGCCAATTAACACAAAATAATATGCCAGTACATATTATGGATATTGCTGCTGGGCAAGGCCGTTATCTTTTTGATGCGGTTAATGACTATGGTAAGGTCGATTCAATTTTAATGCGTGACTATAGCCCGATTAATGTTGAACAAGGCCGAATTGCTATTAAAGAACGCCACTTAGAAGACAAAGTGCGTTTTGAAGAAGGTAACGCCTTTGATGCAGAAAGTTTGAGTGCCGTTTCACCATCACCAACTTTAGGTATTGTCAGCGGACTCTATGAATTATTCCCTGAAAATCATTTGCTAAGAGAGTCTTTAAAAGGGCTATCGCAAGCCATTCCAAGTGGTGGTTTATTAATTTATACCTGCCAACCTTGGCACCCTCAGCTTGAAATGATTGCCCGTGTATTACCCAGCCACCAAGATGGTCAACCGTGGATCATGCGTTGTCGTAGTCAAGGTGAAATGGATGCACTAGTAGATGAAGCTGGTTTTGAAAAGCTCGACCAACAAATTGATCACTGGGGTATTTTTAGTGTATCGATAGCAAAACGTCGCTAATAAAATACACTATGGCTAAATGAATTATCGCTATATGGCAACATATAGCGATAATTTTAAGCAAACTGCAAAAATAGAAAAAACGATAAACAAAAAAAGGAAATTTAGTATGGAGGGAACTCAACACTCTCAAATAACATCATCAAGAAAAAGTATCTGGCTTGCTGGGATTGTATGGCTGTTATTTCTAGCCCCTTTTTTCTATTTAACTTATATGCAAGTCAATGCTTATACTTCTACTTTATCTGATGTTCCTTCTTTTGTTTATTCGTGGGAAAACGCTATTCCCTTTTTACCGTGGACAATCATTCCTTATTGGAGTGTGAATATTGCCTATGGTATTTCACTGATTATTTGTACAACGTTAAGAGAACAATTTATACATGGGCTACGTTTAATTGTTGCCTCTCTTATTGCTTGTGCTGGTTTTTTATTATTTCCTTTAAAATTTAGCTTTATTCGCCCAACAACAGAGGGATTTTCTGGTTGGTTATTTACCCAATTAGAAGGTTTCGATTTACCTTATAACCAAGCCCCTTCTTTGCACATAATCTTATTGTGGATACTTTGGTTACGTTTTCGCGCCCATACGCCAAAATCATGGCAATGGTTTTTAAATTTATGGTCATTGCTTATTGCTGTTTCTGTACTGACAACGTGGCAACATCACTTTATCGATATTATTACGGGTTTTGGTGTTGGCGTATTTATTTGCTATTTATTACCAATAAATTCGCGTTGGAAATGGCATTTTACTGGTAGTAAGCGCAGTTTACGTATTAGTAAAAACTATGCGTTATCTGCAATGGTGTTTTATCTGTTATCTTTGGGTTTGCAAGGACCCTTTTGGATCTTTCTATGGCCAGCAATCACATTAACTTTTGTGACTTTGGGCTATTTAGGCGCTGGTGCTTCTATTTTTCAAAAAAATACACAAGGTGAAATTCCACTTTCTGCACAGATAATCCTATTACCTTATCGCTTCTTTGCATGGTGTACTTATCGTTATTATTTAAAACAATGCCAAACACCGAGTTTAGTCACTGAAGGCATTTTATTAGGTGGGCGTCCTCTTTATGATCTCAACGCCAATGCGGTATTTGATTTAACTTGTGAGTGGCCAAGAAATAAGTTTAGTCAAAATAAACTTTATTTAGCACAGCCTCAAATCGATTTATTACCTTTATCTCCAGATGATATTAACAGAGCAATGTTATCAATGGAGCAACTCAATCAAGCGGGTACTGTTTATATTCATTGCAAACTAGGCTATTCGCGTAGTGCAACCATTGTCGTTGCTTGGTTGGTTTACAATGGCACAGTAGCAACGCTAGAAGATGCGATAAAAAAAGTCTCTCAAGTTCGTCCCCAAGTGATTTTAAATCCAGAAACACGAGAGGCACTACAAATTTGGTATTCACATTTTCAGCACATTAAATAACGAGACAACCATGTTAACAACTAAAACTAGCGGTAAAGTGATTGTATCTTTAACACAAAGTTGGCGCTATTTACTGTTTTTATCACTTTTTCCTTATTTGAGTACATGGCCTGTATTTAGTCTACACTTTCATCATCAACTGACTTTTTTTGTTGCTTCTTTTTTATTTTTATTTACCCAATATTTTCTTTTTCGTTTATGGCTTGATAGTCATTTTTTTCGGGCTCTTTATCGTTATCAAGATGATATTAGCTTTGATGAAAGTCTCTCTATATTATTTCCTAAACGCCCCCAAAAACAGACAATGGAAGCTCGCTGGCTAGGGACTAAACGTCTATTTTCTTTTGCAATAATTGGCGTTTCAGTTCAATGGATATGGTGTTTGACGATGCTCTTTTTTACGCTTTTTAGTTATTAAAAGGCTCAATGAACAACCTTATTTAGCATATAAAACAATATGTTATAACAATTAAATATAAAGATTTATATCAAATTAATTGAACATTTCTATCACAGTAATTCTTTTCTCAAAAAAATGACTCATGTTACTATCATTTACCTTACAAATGATTTTTTATGAGTATTATGGAAAACACCGCACCACAAACATCACTTAGCAAAGGTCTTATTCTGCTAATGGCCGTTGCCACAGGCATGGTTGTCGCCAGTAACTACTACGCACAACCTCTACTTGATTCTATCGCAAATTATTTTCATATATCAGCGACTTTAGCCGGATTTATTGTCACCACGGCACAACTCAGCTATGCCGTAGGACTGATGCTATTAGTGCCTTTGGGCGATATTTTTGAACGCCGTTCACTCATTATTACCATGACATTAATTTCTGCCAGTGGGCTATTAATTACTGCGATGGCAACGAATATTTGGGTGATGTTAATAGGTACCGCACTCTCTGGTATGTTCTCTGTTGTCGCTCAAATTCTAGTTCCTTTTGCAGCCACTCTCGCTGCACCACACCAACGAGGAAAAGCCGTTGGCACAATTATGAGTGGCCTTTTGTTGGGTATTTTACTGGCTAGAACAGTATCTGGGCTGATGGCGTCATTTACAAATTGGCAAGGTATTTTCTGGGTTGCGAGTGTTTTTCTAACAATCTTAGCTATTACGTTATGGCGTTGTTTACCCACTTATAGAAGTCAAACAAACTTAAATTACTTTCAGTTATTAGGTTCTATCTTCAAATTATTTGTTACAACCCCGGTACTTCGAACTCGTTCAGTAATTGGCGCGCTGATTTTTGCCCACTTTGGCTTATTGTGGACATCAATGGCCTTTTTGCTGGCGGCAGATCCATTTAACTACTCTGATGCAGTTATTGGATTGTTTGGTCTTGTGGGCGCTGCGGGCGCATTGATGGCAGGAAAAGCAGGCGTATTAGTCGATAAAGGGAAAGGCAAGAAAACCACCACTATCGGATTAATTATCCTCCTTCTGTCTTGGGGTTTTATTATCATTGCGCCTTATTATCACTGGGTTGGACTCATCAGCTTTATTATTGGCGTTGTCCTGCTAGACTTAGCTGTTCAGGGTGTACATGTCACAAATCAAAGTACCATTTATCGTATTTTACCTGATGCTAGAAATCGCCTAACCGCGGCTTATATGACAAGCTATTTTATTGGTGGGGCATTAGGCTCTTTATTATCAGGTTATGCCTATCATCAATATGGATGGATGGGGGTTTCTATTGCTGGACTGGTTATTGGCATTATCGGTCTTATTGTTTGGTTATTAGGTTATAAAAATGATCCAATAATCCATGCTGAATAATTTTTAGACCCAAGGATGGGCTATATTATTCCTACAATCCCACTCTAATCAGAATAAAATGTGAATGTTTTAACAGCGTGATTACTATTAATGTATATCATCATCCCATTCTTTATTAAGAAAATTATATCAATCTCATCAATAAAGCACTGTATAAATAATTTCAATTCGGTATTATCCACAAGGTAACCATTGGTGATTAAAATAAATTTATTACGTGTTTTATCGTAAAAAACGATCCATTTTTTCGCAAATAGACTACTATTCATAGTCGGATAAGTGATAAATTGATTTTATTAACTTATTGCAAAGAGATAAGTACCTATCCTTTTTTTTGTGTTATCATTCAGAAAATTTATGAATCAGGTAACATAATCAAAAAAACATAGTGACTATAAATAATAAAAATTGCTAAATTGTGTGTTTAATATACCATTTAACATGTTGATAACAGCATTATCCTAATTTTCGAAACTAACAAGGTGTCTAAAAATGGAAAGCTCATTTACGCCAACAGAAGAATTACTAAACACTCGCGCTACACAACAGAAATCGCTTAACAAAGATATTCCTTATCAAGAAATTTTGTTAACTCGCCTTTCTATGCATGTTCAAAGCAAACTTCTTGAAAGTCGTAATAATATGTTGAAGTCTCAGGGTATTAACGAGACGTTATTTATGGCACTAATGATTTTAGATACGACAGAAAATCGTAGTATTCAACCTTCAGAGCTAAGTGCTGCGCTGGGCTCTTCAAGAACAAATGCAACACGCATTGCTGATGAACTTGAAAAACAAGGTTGGATTGAGCGTCGTGAAAGCCATAATGACCGCCGTTGTTTGCATCTCCACTTAACGGATGCCGGTGAAGAATTTTTAAATAGCTTATTACCTCCACAGCATCAATGTTTAAAACAAATCTGGTCAGTGTTAGATCAACAGGAACAAAAACAGCTTGAAACGCTAATGCGTAAGTTGTTATTACAACTGGATACTTTGGCTGAAAAAGAGTGTGAATAAGCCATATAATAAATAGTTTTATTGATCTAATCCTATTTACGCCATAAATCGGCAAACATACTTATCCATTAGCATTTATAATTTACCTTCACGCTAATAATTATTCTAAGATTGACTTTATAATTATGTTTCCAGTTTCAATACTGGAAACATATCTAATGATGTTTTTCTGGTTTTATGGAGATCTTCTAAATGAGTGTTAATGAGGAAAATACCCCCCCTCAGGCTCCCATTCGCAATAAAAAACGAACTCGCCGAAATGTTCTACTGCTGCTGACTATTCTATTTATTTTAGCTGGGGTGGCTTACACCGCTTATTGGTTTATGGTGTTAAGACATCATGAAACAACTGATAATGCTTATGTCACAGGCAATCAGATCATGATTATGCCGCAGATTTCTGGTTCTGTTACCACCGTTTATGTTGATAACACCGATTTTGTAAAAGCGGGTGACCCTTTAGTTTTATTAGATTCAAGTGATGAAAAACTGGCTTTAGAAAAAGCAAAAACAGCATTAGCGAATAGTGTTCGTCAAATGCATCAACAAATCATTAATGGTCGCCAATTAAAAGCAAACATCGCTTTACGCGAAACAGAACTAACTAAATTACAAAATGACCTTCGTCGCCGTGAAGTTTTAGGCGAACGCAATGTGATTGGTAAAGAAGAACTTCAACACGCCAGAGAAGCTGTTTCCACTGCAAGGGCAGCTTTAGAAGTTGCTAAAGAGCAATACAATGCTAATCAAGCGATTATCTTAAATACACCAATTGCACAACAACCTTCCGTTCTACAAGCATCAACTGATGTTCGTAATGCATGGCTTGCCTTAGAACGTACTAAAATTTTAAGTCCAACAGATGGCTATGTTTCACGTCGTAGCGTTCAAGTAGGTGCTCAAGTCGCACCAGGCAAACCTTTAATGGCTATTGTTCCCGTAACAGGTATGTGGATTGATGCCAATTTTAAAGAAACTCAGCTCGCTAATATGCGTATCGGCCAACCAGCAAAAATTACAACTGACTTTTATGGTAAAAAAGTAATTTATCATGGCACTGTATTAGGTTTAGATATGGGAACTGGAAGTGCTTTCTCATTATTACCAGCTCAAAATGCTAGTGGTAACTGGATAAAAGTTGTTCAGCGATTACCTGTTCGTATTTCATTAGATGAAAAAGAATTAGCAGAAAAACCACTGCGTATTGGCCTTTCTTCAGAAGTTACCGTTGATACGATTAACCTCGATGGAAAAGTATTATCACACAGTGAACGCCAAGTACCTGCTTATCATACTGATGCATTAACTATTGATATGTCAGCGATTAATAAACTGATCAATGAAATTATTGAACAGAATGCGGGACAATAAAGGCGAGGTGTAAAGGTGATTAAAGAGCCATTACAAGGAGGAAGACTTGCCTTAATGACCATCGCCCTTGCGTTGGCTACCTTTATGCAAGTTCTCGATTCTACAATCGCTAACGTCGCTATTCCAACAATTGCAGGAAACTTAGGTGCCTCTAATTCACAGGGTACCTGGGTTATTACCTCTTTTGGTGTAGCAAATGCTATTTCTATTCCAATTACAGGTTGGTTGGCAAAACGCATTGGTGAAGTTCGACTCTTTATGTGGTCAACAGCACTTTTTGCATTAACGTCTTGGCTTTGCGGTATTTCACAAAGCCTTGAAATGCTGATTTTCTTTCGTGTGCTTCAAGGGTTGGTCGCTGGGCCACTAATTCCTTTATCACAAAGTTTATTATTGAATAACTATCCACCAGCTAAGCGAAATATGGCACTTGCACTATGGTCAGTAACCATTGTTGTCGCGCCAATTTTAGGCCCCATTTTAGGGGGCTATATTAGTGATAACTATCATTGGGGATGGATATTCTTTATTAACGTTCCATTTGGTGTGTTGATTATTATGTGTATATCAAACACCTTAGCTGGGCGAGAAACAAAAACCGAAATTAAACCAATTGATACCATTGGTCTTGTTTTACTTGTTGTTGGTATAGGTGCTTTACAAATCATGCTCGATCAGGGTAAAGAGCTTGATTGGTTTAACTCAACAGAAATCATTGTACTCACCATCGTGGCAGTTGTTGCCCTTAGCTTCTTAATTGTCTGGGAGCTTACAGACGATCATCCAGTGATAGATCTTTCACTCTTTAAAAGTCGAAACTTTACTATTGGGTGTGTCACACTCAGTCTCGCCTATATGATCTATTTCGGTACCATCGTTTTACTGCCACTGCTTTTACAAGAAGTCTTTGGCTATACAGCAACATGGGCGGGATTAGCATCAGCATCGGTAGGTTTATTGCCTTTAATTATCACACCGATTATAGGTAAGTTTGGTGGTAAAGTGGATTTACGCTATATCATCAGCTTCAGCTTTATTATGTTTTCTGTGTGTTTTTATTGGCGAGCTTATACTTTCGAACCAGGAATGGATTTTGCTACTGTGGCATGGCCCCAATTTTGGCAAGGTTTAGCGGTTGCGTGTTTCTTTATGCCATTAACGACAATGACATTATCTGGATTACCCCCAGAAAAAATGGCATCAGCGTCAAGTCTTTCGAATTTCTTAAGAACATTGGCTGGGGCAATTGGTGCATCGTTAACTACGACAATTTGGACACAAAGAGAATCACTTCACCATGAAACCTTTGTAGAAAAAATTAATCCACTTGATCCTGATTCACAAATGGCATTCCAACAAATGAATGATCTTGGTCTTTCAAATGAACAGGCATCTGCCTATTTAGCAAAAACCATTACAGAACAAGGATTAATTATTTCAGCCAATGAGATTTTCTGGTTAGCAGCAGGTATTTTCCTTATCATGATGATTGTGGTTTGGTTTGCTAAACCGCCATTCTCTCCAGGAAAATAACGCAATTCACGTAGATCTTATATATAAAAAAACCGCTTAAATCACAATGACTAAGCGGTTTTTTATCAATCTTTATTTAAAACTATAAAGCAATTAGCCTTGGTGCTGACGCCACCATTCTGCTAGTAATACACCTGAGGCAACAGAAACGTTTAAGCTCTCTACGTGCCCTGTTCCGCCGATGTAAATGCTCATATCACCTTGATTTAAAGTGCTTTCACTTAAGCCATCTTTCTCTTGACCTAAGATAAGTACCATTTTTGCAGGTAATTGTGCTTTTGATAATGGCACACTGCCTTTATGGCTTGATGTTGCCACCAGCGTATAACCCGCTTTTTTAAATTTATCTAAAGTTTGAGCAAAGTTATCAGCATCAATACCTTGGATATATTCAGCACCACCTTCTGCAGTACGAACAGCTGCACCAGATTCTAATACAGCAGAATCAGGAGAGATAACCCCTTTTACGCCAAAATGCGCACAACTACGCATAATTGCACCTACGTTATGTGGATTACCTACATCTTCCAGAGCTAATACACAATCACTCTCAGGAGCATCTTTCAGATAAGTTTCTGCATCATGACCAACACGCTTTTTAATTAGGAAGCATACCCCACCATGGTGATCGGTGCGGGCGGCTTTGACCATCTCTTCTTCTTCAACAACGTGATAGGCTTTACGATTTGCAGCCATCCATTTTAATGCGTCACGAAAACGTGGCGTAACGTCTTGTAAAAACCAAGCACGAACAATCGCATCAGGACGGTTTTTAAACATTGCCTGACAGGCATTTTCACCATAAATACGTGTTTCTTCTAAGCGCTGACGACGAAGTTGTTCAGGATCGATTTGACTCTTACCCGTAATGCCATCGTGCTCTTTTATTGCCTCTTCACCAGCAGGGCGAGAAACAGTTTTCCATGGAGAAAAACTTCCGCCTTCGCTATCGCGAGAAGGTTTTGATTCATTACGTGATGCGCCACGCCCTGAAGGCTTACCTGCACCGCGGTCATCACGACGAGAAAATTTGTTATCACCACGTCTGTTATCGCGATTTTTATCATCACGGCTATCACCGCGTCTGTTATCACGATTTTTGTCGTCACGGTTATCACCGCGTCTGTTGTCACGGCTATCACCACGACCATTTTCAGGACGACGGGATGGTTTTTTAGGTTTATTATCGGCATTGTCCTCACTACGGACATACATCACTTTTACTTTGCCGTTTTTACCTTCATAAGAATCGTTCATTTGTCTCTCCAACTGCAATAGGGGCGCAGATTACATGATAGTTTAGCAACTGTCACCGAGAGAATCACGCATAGGAATCGATAAACTAATCAGGATCAATTGATAATTAAATTCAGTATAGATATAAGCAATATATCAATATGATTTTTATGAAAAAAAAGTGCTGAATAGTTTGTTTGTTTTTAACATGATAAAATCCGTTTCTTTTTTATTAGTGTTGGTTTATTTGCTATGCATGACAATGCAGTCTCTCGACTTCGTCAATATCGACTTTCAGTTTCAACCCGTCCTTTTAAAGCCAGAGGATTTCGGATAAAACGCTGTAGCTTCTGCTTATTACCTGAAAAGCAGTGCCTTTGTGACACAATTGTCAGCCAACCTGCAAAAAGCCAATTTTGTTTATTGATGTATGATACTGAAGTAATGAAACCAAGTAATACAGGGAAATTAATTGCCGATGTATTACCAGACACGCAGGCATTTTTATGGTCCCGTACTACTCCTGAACAGGCCTTGCTTGACCTAATCAATACACCAGATAAGCAAGCTTATGTTGTCTTCCCTGAAAGCTATGCTTCGAGTAGGCGTGTTGTATATAACCAGCTCCCAGTTAATAGCAAACCCCCTCTGTTTATCCTTTTAGATGGCACATGGAGTGAAGCGCGTAAAATGTTTCGTAAAAGCCCTTACCTCGATTCATTACCTATCTTTTCACTTAATGAAGCCAGTAAATGTGATTACGTGCTTCGCCAAGCCGCAAGAGAAGATCAACATTGTACTGCTGAAGTAGCTGCGTCTATTTTAGAAAATGTGGGTGATATAAGTGCATCACAACAACTCTTTTCCCATTTTAGTTACTTTCGTCAACAATATTTAATCGGAAAACCAGACCGCCGTCAGGCAAAAGAAGAGTAAATCAGCTACATTGAATAAAAGTTGATAAGCAAACTCTGGAGTGGATATGAGCCAACGAGGTCTTGAAGCACTATTGCGTCCTAAATCTATTGCGGTAATTGGTGCCTCTGAAAAATTAGGTCGTGCAGGAACCACTATGATGAAAAATCTACTCAGTGGTGGATTTAACGGACCTGTGTTTCCAATTAATCCCTCTCGTGGCTCTGTCTCTGGGGTTTTTACTTATCCGTCTATTGATAAATTACCCCAAGTTCCTGATCTAGCAATTATCTGTACCCATCATCACCGTAACCTTGAATTACTAAAGCAATTAGGTGGATCAGGTTGTAAGGCTGTTATTGTCCTTTCAGCACAGCCTGAACAGTTTCAGCCAATAAAGTTGCTCTGCCAGCAATATCATATCCGTTTGCTAGGCCCTAATAGTTTGGGCCTTTTAGCACCTTGGCAGGGACTAAATGCCAGTTTTTCACCTCTCCCTGTTAAAAAAGGAAAACTTGCTTTTATTTCACAATCGGCGGCTGTCGCCAATACTATTTTAGATTGGGCTTATTATCGCAATATTGGGTTTTCTTACTTTATTGCCTTAGGAGATAACCAAGATATACAAGTCGATGACTTATTGGATTTTCTAGCAAGAGACAGCAAAACTAGCGCTATTTTATTGCATTTAGAGCATATTAAAGATGCTCGCCGTTTTATGTCTGCCTCTCGAAGTGCTTCACGCAACAAACCTATTTTGGTCATAAAAAGTGGTCGTACCCAAAAAGCGCAGCTGTTATTGGGTGATACGCCAAGTTATGACATCGCTTATGATGCCGCATTTCAACGCGCAGGGTTATTACGCGTACAAGATACTCATGAAATGTTTTCTGCCGTAGAAACTCTTAGCTATATGACGCCCCTAAAAGGCGAAAGATTGATGATTATGAGCAATGGCTCTGCACCTGCAGCCATGGCGATAGATGAGCTATTTTTGCATTCAGGCAAGCTGGCTAAACTGACAGATGAAACAATGCAAAAACTACAAAGTGTTATTCAAGAAAAAAACACCATCCGTAATCCATTAAACTTGGGTGATGATACAACCGTTGATCGCTATGTTGCAACGCTCAATTGCTTATTAGATAGTCATGATCATGACGCTTTATTACTTATTCATACCCCAAGTGCTATTGCACCAAGTATTGAAACAGCACAACGCGTCATAGAAGCCATCAATAAACACCCTCGACGTAAATGGCTGACCGTTTTTACTAACTGGGGCGGAGAATATTCATCTCAACAATCACGAAAATTATTTAGTGAAGCGGGTATTCCTACTTATCGCACCCCTGAAGGTGCTGTTACTGCATTTATGCATATGGTGGAATATCGTCGGAACCAAAAACAATTAAAAGAAACACCTGCATTGCCTTTAGATGTCAAAATGAATACGCAACAAGCGCACCGCTGTATTGAAGAGGCATTACAGAATAAGCAATATCGATTAGATACACACCAAGTTCAGCCAATTATGGAAGCTTATGGTTTCAATACACTTCCTACTTGGATTGCTCATAATGCACAAGAAGCGGTAAGTATAGCGGAAAAAATTGGCTATCCCGTTGCACTAAAATTACGTTCTCCGGATATTCCTCATAAATCTGAAGTTCAAGGTGTCATGCTTTATCTACGTGACAGTACTGAAGTTTCATCAGCGGCTCATGCTATTATTGAACGAGTAACAGAGCTCTACCCTCAGGCTCAAATTCAGGGTTTATTAGTGCAAAGTATGGCAAATCGAGCAGGCTCTCAAGAGCTGCGAGTGGCAATTGAGCAAGATCCTATTTTTGGCCCATTAATTCTATTGGGTGAAGGGGGAGTTGAGTGGCAAATTGAAACTAAGGCCGCCGTTGCATTACCGCCTCTGAACATGGCACTTGCCCGTTATTTGGTAATTAACGCCATTAAAAGTGGAAAAATACAGCCAAGAAGTGCTTTACAGCCTCTAAATATCTTAAGCTTAAGTCATTTTTTGGTACAGGTTTCTCATCTACTTTTAGATTGCCCACAAATAGTTAGGCTAGATATTCACCCATTACTGGCTTCTGGCAATGATTTTACTCTATTAGATGTTGCAATGGAGTTAGCACCACTGCAAGGTGATCCCCACCAAAGACTTTCTATCCGCCCTTATCCTAATGAATTAGAAGAAACATTTTATCTAAGAGATAGCAATCCTTGTTTTATTCGTCCTATTTTGCCTGAGGACGAACCTCTACTAAAAACGTTTATTAACCAAGTGACAAAAGAAGATCTTTACTATCGTTATTTTAGTGAAATAAGTGAATTTACTCATGACGATCTCGCGAATATGACTCAAATTGATTATGATCGAGAAATGGCATTTGTCGCCATTCGAAATCCAGATGATCAACCTGAAATCATTGGTGTAGCCCGTGCAATGGCAGATCCGGATAATCAACATGCTGAATTTGCTATCCTTGTACGATCTGATTTAAAAGGAAATACTCTAGGTCATCAACTTATGACTAAACTTATCAACTATACTAGAGTACATGGCATTAAACGTTTAACCGCAATAACCATGCCTGAAAATCGCAACATGATAAGTTTAGCGAAAAAATTAGGTTTTTCGGTTGAAGTACAGTTTGATGAAGGAATAGTGAATCTTGACTTGCTTCTTTGATCCTCAAAAGAGATGTAAGTGCGATAATCATAAGTGAAAGTTTTGTTATGTGATTATTCACGCATCCTTTGATAAATTAGCTATATATGATGATTTTATGCGTACATCCCATATAACTAATGTTATGATCAGAAGATCGGTTAAAGAAAATCTACATGGACGATGGCTCCATCTGCCATCATAAACAAGAGAACTAAGCACTGTGATGTTGTCTAAACTAAAACTTGCTAAGCATCAACAACACCTTGCACAACTGCCTAAATTAGCTCAGTCAGTTGCTGATGTTGAAACGCTTTATCAGACGTCCGCGTTTCGCAGCACCTTATTGAAATATATTGCTCAAGCCAAAAAAGAGATCTTTATTACAGCTCTTTATTTAGAGCACGATGAGGCTGGTGAAGAGATCCTTGATGCACTTTACACCGCAAAACAACAACGTCCTGAATTATCCATTACCGTTATTGTTGACTGGCACCGTGCTCAACGTGGGCGAATTGGTGTCTCTGCTGATGCGACAAATGCAGATTGGTATTATCATGTTGCACAGCAGCATCCTGATATAGAGCTCCCTATCTATGGGCTCCCTGTTAATACTCGTGAAGCACTAGGTGTATTACACCTTAAAGGCTTTATCTTTGATGATACGGTTATTTATAGTGGTGCAAGCATTAATAATGTGTATTTGCATAAGCTAGATAAATATCGCTATGACCGATATCATATTATTCAAAATAGTGAATTAGCGACCACAATGAAACAGTTTATTGTGAATGATCTTCTGCAATCTGAAGCTATTCAACGTCTTGATATTAAAGATAGAGTTCGTTGTGCTGAAATAAAAAATTGCATACGTCAATTTCGTTTTAATTTACGCACGCGTGATGGCTATGATATTAAAGCCAATGCTTCTAATCATGAATTAGCAGTAACGCCTTTAGTAGGTTTAGGTAAGAAAAATATCTTAAATAAGACCATTTCTCACCTAATGGCTTCTACAGAAGAAAAATTAGTTATTTGTACACCTTATTTTAATTTACCAGCGATCCTTGTTCGTCAAATCAGCCATTTATTAAGAAATGGCAAACAAGTCGAAATTATTATTGGTGATAAAACGGCAAATGACTTTTATATTCCACCTGAAGAGCCGTTTAAAATTATTGGTGCCCTGCCTTATCTCTATGAAATCAATCTGCGTAAATTTACCCAGCGTTTCCAACGGTTTATTGATAATGACCAATTAACAGTAAGGCTCTGGAAAGACAGTGATAATACCTATCACTTAAAAGGTATGTGGGTTGATGATAATTGGCAATTGATTACAGGTAATAATCTTAACCCACGAGCATGGGGATTAGATTTAGAAAATGCGATATTAATTCATGATCCTAAACATGAATTGCATGAACAACGGCATAAAGAGCTAGCCTGTATTCGCCAAAAAACACGTATTGTAAAACATTACCAAGAGCTAGAAAGTATTAAGCTTTACCCACTTAAAGTGAAAAAATTAATCAAGCGATTACGGCGTATTCGTGTTGATAGATTAATTAGCCGTATACTTTAACGCCAGCACTTCCTGCTTCGAAGCCTTACTTAATATCAGTAAGGCTTTTTTGTATTAACAATCATCTTCTATACTCTACATATCTTATTTATGATCATAAATTCTCTGTGAGAAGGCTTTTATTTTTATGAAACTAAAGCTCAAATATGGTTCTGTGATTATTTTATTTTCAATAATGACTTTAACAGGTTGCCAGTCATTTCATTTTGCCAATGATAATTGGCGAGGAAAAGATAAAGCTCAACATTTCTTATTTTCTATGGTGGCATCAGCGGGTGCGAATGCTTATGCAGATCATCAAAATTATGGCCATAAAGAAGGTATTTTAATCGGTCTGTCGTTTTCGATTAGTTTAGGAGCAGCAAAAGAACTTTATGATAGTAGACCCGAAGGAACAGGCTGGAGTTGGCATGATTTTGCTTATGATGTTGTTGGTGCGGCTGCAGGTTCATTACTTTATCAACAATTAAAGTAATATTTTTCTATTTAAAACACCAAACGCAAAAAAGCCAACCCATTGGGTTGGCTTTCTCGTCTTATTTAATGCCTGGCAGTTCCCTACTCTCACATGGGGAGACCCCACACTACCATCGGCGCTACAACGTTTCACTTCTG